>PHAH01000001.1 GCA_002841655.1 Candidatus Falkowbacteria bacterium HGW-Falkowbacteria-2 | reverse complement strand
TTGAAAAAACAATTAAAAATATATTCCAAGGCCACGATAGCATCTTGAAAAGAGCGAAAGATTTTGCCTCCTTGTTCGAAGGAAATGATTGGGGGGATTTACCTGAGGTTTGGAAGCGACAGATTGATGAGCTATTTGTGATTGATGAAGAGAACTGTATTGACACTCAGAAGGTCCAAGGTATGCAGGCAACAATTTATAACCGTCTTCAAGAAGAGATCGCTAAGTATGAGGACATCAAAGAAGTCGATTTACTAAAGAACGAGACTAAGTTACGGAAGAATCGTATTATTATGGGGTACTTCTCAAAAAATAAAGAGAATGCCCATGCTCGCATGGTGGGCGATGTTTGTGTGGCGCGAGACCGTAAAATGCTTGAGAATGATAAATATTTCGAGTTCGTTCTCTTTGATCAGGAAAAAGAGAAATGTGTCGGCACCACAATGCTTTTACAGATGGATGAGCCGGATGGAAAGTATCTTCTCTATTGTCCTAATCCAGCTGTTAGTCTTGTTTCCGAAGTTTCTGCAAAAAAACTATACCAGGCAATAACCACGCGTATTTCAAAGTTTGCTGAGGAAAATGATTTTAAAGCAGTGTTAGTAGATAAACGCCATGGGCACTCTACCAATAGGGCGGGCTTATTCCAGCAAAGCTTGGATCAGTCTTGTTTAAAAAATAGATCCGGACAGGAAAGAACAATTAATTTAACAAATAATCATGTCCTGAGTAACAGTTATGCTTATCAGAATAATCTAAGTATTGTCTGGGAAGGAAAGTCGAAATAGTAAGATAAAAGAGGCTCTCTATCGAGGGCCTCTTTTTTGTTACTGTTTTTCTTTTAACAAGTCCCTTATCTCCATCAATAGTTTTTCTTGTGTGCTGGGTTCTGATGGCGGCGCAGCTTCTTCTTCCTCTTTTTTGGCGAAACGATTCTTTATTCTTATTAATACCCTCAGAGCAACGAAGATAGAGAGGGCGATAATCACGAAGTCAACAATGTTTTGCAAAAATATTCCCGTATTCATGGTCAGGGCTTGCTCAGCAACCTCATCGGAGGTATTTCTGATTTCTGGGCGTAGCGTGACGTGCCAGTCAGTGAAGTCAACGCCACCCATTATCAGCCCAATCAGGGGCATAACGATGTCAGCTACCAGGGAAGAGACTATTTTGCCGAAGGCACCACCGATAATAACGGCGACGGCGAGGTCAATGACATTGCCTTTCAGCGCAAATTTTTTGAATTCTTTAATAAATTTCATATAGCTTAAATATTATATATAAAAAGTATATCACAGGAATAGTTGAAATTAAAGGGAATTATATTGACTGGTTTGACAAATATTGATATAATAATCGAACTAATCTCAAATTTAAAGTTCACTAAAACTCAACACCCGATGCCCGAAAAACAAAAGAGTTTACGCCCGGTGGAGAAATACTATTTATTTCACTACTGGAAAAAAACAGAATGGGACATTACCTATGCTGTTGCGTTGGTAATTGAATACCTTTATGCTGCAGGCTTGGTACAAATACATCAAAAAACTCTTGTAGCAGTAAAAGGACACGAAAAATTCCAACCTTTTTTAAAAGGATATGAATTTCTCGTTTTAAATGCCATCGCCTACCCTTCATCGCATGGCTTAATAGATGCGATTGAAAACTACTCATTTCTTGAGGATTTATCGAAACAAGGATGTCTTACACGCCAGCGCGTTTCCTTGTTTAGTACTAGCTGGCCCACCTACTCCTTGACCAAACATGGTCAGGATATTCTAGAGGAGATTAGATATCGTCCTCCAATGTTATTTCGTGGTATATCTCCTGAGATAATCGTCTATGTAGATATCGCTAAAAAAATTAGTGAGCATAAGATGATATCTGTATCAATTAGTTTCAATAAAGCAAGTTATGCTGTTGGTTAGGCAGCTATGCGTAAAGGTCCTGGATATTTCTTGGACCTTTTTTATTTTAATTATTTGTCTTCAGCTGGTATAATAAAATTAATTGTAATTAATTATATCAACATGGCTTTAAAAAAGTTCCCTTTACCCCTACGTTTAAAACAAATGTTGGGACCGAGTTTTATAATTCTAGCTTTGGGCTTAGGATCGGGCGAAATCATTCTCTGGCCCTATCTCGTTTCTAACTATGGTCTTGGCGTCGCTTGGGGTGCTGTGCTTGGTATTACCTTTCAGTTCTTCATTAACATGGAAATAGAGCGTTACGCTCTTGTCAAAGGGGAGAGTGTGTTTGTCGGTATTGCCCGCTTTTTACCCCGAGCTGGGTATTGGTTCATCCTCTCCACCTTCATTGGCTTTGGTTTACCCGGTATCGTGGCCGCCTCTGCGCAAGTGTTAGCTTTTGTCTTCGGAATGGAGGATTTTAAATGGTTGGCAATTGGTTTGTTGCTCCTCATCGGCTTTATTCTGACGTTTGGACGAGTGATCTACAGTTTAATGGAAACAATCACAAAAGCCGTCATTTTTATTGGCGTCCCTTTTATCTTTGTGTTGGCAGTCTATCTGAGCGCGCCTGATAGTTGGCCCGTGCTCGCTTCTGGGCTCATTGGTCGCGGTGAAGGCTTTTGGTTTTTAGCGCCAGGTATTGCTATCGCCACTTTTCTCGGCGCTTTTGCTTACTCCGGTGCTGGTGGAAATCTAAATTTAACGCAATCTATTTATATTAAAGAAAAAGGTTATGGCATGGGTCACTATTCTCAGAAAATAACCGGTCTTTTTGCTCACAAAGGCAAAGTGCCCGCTATCAAGCTGGAGGGCGAATCATTTGCGGTTACCGCGGAAAATGTTAGTCGCTTTAAGCACTGGTGGCGGCTAATTAACTGGGAGCACCTACTTGTCTTCTGGTTTATTGGCAGTATTTCGATGATAATGCTGATGTTCCTCGCCTATAACACCGTCTTTGGCCTAGCTGGCAATGCTCAGGGGATAAATTTCGTGATTAGCGAGGGTGTGCAGATATCCTCTTTGATAAACCCTTTCATCGGCTCCATCTTCTTATTGGTGGTGGGCGTGATGCTATTTCAGACTCAATTAGGCATCATGGATTCAACCAGTCGTATTATGTCGGAAAATGCCGCCATTATTCAGTTGCGAAAAACTAAGAATAATAAGATTAAGCTGTCACGTCTATACTACATCTTTATCTGGTCACAGATTCTCTTTGGTGTCACCCTGTTCCTTTTCAATTTCTATGAGCCTAAAACGCTGATTGTGCTTGGCGCCGTTATCAATGCCTTCGCGATGCTTATCCATATTATTCTAGTCACCATTTTAAATCGACGTGCCTTGGCAAAGGAATTCCGTCCTAAAGCTTGGCGACGGGTAATTATCTATACAATCATTGCTTTTTTCGCAGTATTTAGTGCCATCGTGGTAAAGGCTCAGTTGTTCTAGTGTTACCTTTCTTATACTAAGACGTTGTTATTAAAGATGAATAATTACTAATTTTTTATAACCTTATGAAAAAAGGACAAGTTATCTTAGCCGCTCTCGGCATTCTGGCCGTAGCTGCTGTTGCCATTGTTTCAATGGCTCTAGAAAAGAAAAGTGACAACCAGGACCGTTTCTCAGTGAGCGGCTCGGGGGTTGTTTACGCTAAGGCTGATATTGCCAATATTACCGTGGGCTTAAAGACTGAGCCAAAGAGGACGGCAGCGGAAGCAACTGCAGACAGTACTAACAAGATGAACGCCATTATCAAGAGTCTAACTGACCTCGGCATTGAAGAGAAGGATATAAAGACTGCCGACTACTCCCTCAGACCAGTGTATAATTGGATGGAGAACCGCGGGCAAGTCTTAATGGGCTATGAAATTTCTCAGAACGTCAGCATTAAAGTTCGTGACTTAGCTAAGATCGGTGATGTCATCGCTAAAACCACTGAACAAGGCGCAAATCAGATTGATAATGTAAATTTCACCATTGATGACGAATTTGAATTAAAGAATCAAGCCAGAGAATTGGCAATTGAGAAGGCTAAAGAAAAAGCCGAGCTCATTGCATCTCAGGCTGGACTTGAGTTGGGCAAGGTCAAGAGCGTTTATGAGAGCTTTGATGTGCCAATGCCAACTCCAGTGTATGCTAACGCTCGTTTAGAGATGGCGGCTGATCAGGCGAAAAGTATTGAGGCGCCAAGCATTCAGACTGGGCAGAATGAAATCAGAGTGGAAGTGACTCTTGTCTACGAAGTAAAATAAAAAATATAATAAGCGCCCCGCCATTTAGACGGGGCGTTTTTGTTTTGCCAAGAAGATTTAAACACGGTAATATAAAGGTATATTATTAAACTAAAATTATGGCATGGCAAGAATACGCGACCCTAGATGTGTTAGATTTGTGTAAGCAAAAAGCTAGTAGCTGTGAAACTGGACTTAGTACCGAAGATGCTCAGAATAGATTGCAAACTGGGGGCCGCAATATTATTAGCGTGTCGCGTGCTAGCGCCTGGCAGATTATGATCAGGCAGCTTAAGTCCCCCTTCATCTATATGTTGCTCGCGGCAGCCATTTTGTCAGCCGCCCTTACTAATTACTCTGAAGGGATAATGATTTTCCTCTTTATCGCTATCAATACCGCGCTTGGCTTTTTTCAAGAATATCGGTCAGAAAAAACAGCCGGCATGCTTTCAAAACTCATCTCTTGGCGCTCGAAAGTGATACGCAGTGGGCGGGAGCAGAATATTCCAATGGATGAGCTAGTCTCTGGCGATGTTGTCGTGCTTGAAACTGGCGATAAGATTGGGGCGGATGCCCGAATCCTTTCGGTTCATAATTTTAGTGTGGACGAATCAGCCTTAACCGGGGAATCAGAAGCGGTATATAAGCAAGCCGAGCGTTTACCGTCAGCTGACAAGAATATTTCGGCAGCGAGTAATATGGTGTTTGCAGGGACCGCTGTTGTTTCGGGTCGGGCCTTGGCGATGGTGACTGTTACCGGCAAGCATACAGAATTCGGGCGGATAGCGAGTCTTACGTCCTCAACCAAAAGGATAAGTAATTTTCAGGTGGGGATTAGCAAGTTTTCCTCCTTTATCATGAAGTTGGTGTTGGTGACACTCGCTTTTATTTTGCTATTAAACTTTGTTATTAAGGGCGGTAGTCTCAACTGGACCGAACTATTATTATTCGGTATCGCTCTTGCCATTGGTGTTATCCCCGAAGCTTTACCGTTGGTAATGACCTTTTCATTTTCAAAAGGAGCGGCGAATTTAGCTAAGCGTAAAGTTGTTGTGAAACGCTTGTCGGCGGTTGAGGATCTGGGTAATATTGAAATCCTTTGTTCTGATAAGACGGGCACGCTCACTGAAAACAAGTTGAGAGTCGCTGATCGCTTTGCTTTGACGCCGCAAGGCGAGGAAGAGACGCTACTTCTTAGCCTATTAGCTTCTGGACCCGATGTGGAAAACGACGACCCTTTCGATCAGGCGATTCGCTTGGCGGCGGGCAAGAGTGGGCAAAATTGGTTAAGTGATTACAAGGTGTTATTTGAATCACCCTTTGATCCGAAGTTTCTGCGTAATAATGTATTAGCGGAGAAGGATAAGAAGGCGGTATTCGTCGTACGTGGAGCATTGGAAGTGATATTACCAATGTGTACTGTCGCTGATACTAAGAAGATTGAAGACTGGGCGCGTAAGCAGGGCGCTTTGGGCAGGCGTGTATTAGCTGTCGCCTCTAAAAGAATAAGTAAATTACATTTTGACGATTTTGGGAGTCGCTTCCGGGAGCAAGAGAAAAAAATGAACTTCATAGGACTTATCTCTTTTTCTGATCCAGTAAAAGCGAGTACAATATCGGCGGTAGCTCATGCGGCAGAACTAGGGATAAAGATTAAGATTATTACCGGTGATAGTGCGGAGGTGGCTGGCGCAGTGGGCGTAGAAGTTGGCCTTTGTGCGCGTCCAAGCGAGGTGATGCTCGCTTCGGTATTTTCAACTTTAAGCGACGAGGAAAAGGATAAGGCACTAGAGCAATATAACATCTTCGCTCGGGTCGCACCCGACGAGAAGCATGAAATAATTAAACGACTGCAAGAGAAGTATAGTGTCGGGTATCTGGGAGATGGTATTAATGATGCGCCGGCACTGAAAGCAGCCGGGGTTTCTTTGGCGGTTGATAATGCATCTGACATTGCCCGCGAAGCTGCTGATATTATTTTGCTTGAAAACGATTTAAATATTATTATCGATGGTATTCGCGAGGGCCGAGCGATATTTGCTAATAGTATTAAGTATATTAAAGCTACGCTGGCTTCGAATTTTGGCAACTTCTATGCTGTGGCGATTGCCTCTCTGCTAATTCCATATCTCCCAATGTTGCCCTTACAAATCTTGCTTCTCAATCTTCTTTCCGACTTTCCCATGATTGCTATTGCGGGTGACAGGGTGGATGATGAGGAGCTAAAAACACCGAAGCGCTACGATACCAGGGAAATAATTATTGCCGCCTTAGCTTTAGGTGTTATTAGCACCATCTTTGACTTCATGTCTTTTGCTATCTTCAGTCGTATCTCGCCGTCGATATTGCAGACAAACTGGTTCATCGCTAGTGTTCTAACAGAACTAGTCTTCATCTTCTCTATTCGGAGTCGTCGTTTCTTCCTCTTCGCTCGCCGTCCAGGTAAAGCTCTGCTTTGGCTTACCTTGCCCGCGGCGGCTTTGGCTGTCATCATCCCGTTCACAGCCTTTGGTGCTAAATACTTCCATTTCGTCGCGCCTAAGCCGATATACATTGTCTGGATACTCGGCATCTGCGCCCTCTATCTGGCTAGCACTGAAGCATTCAAGCTAATATACTACCGCTCAAATAAAAAGAAGGATGCTGATATTTTGCTTCAACCACTGGTTAGTGTGAAATAGATTGGAGAGAATAATATAGAGAATACAATAAAAAACAGACCCAGGAAGGGTCTGTTTTTATATAAAGCTTACATTATATATTCAACGATGCGGTCAGCCGTCAGTTCAAGCTCATGGCCGTTTTCGTTAAGATGGAGGGCGCGTCCTAGGGAGAAGCCCTTAGTCCGCATTCCGCAGAAGGCTAACGTGTATTTGAGTAGAACTTTAAGAGCGGGATTGCCGGTAATGAAGTGGAAGAAGGCGGGGCTACCGCTGGTAGTGAAGGCAGCCGCTTTCTTGTCTTTGAGTAGGCCAATAGGCAGGCCGTTGACGTAGGTGAAGGCGAAGCCACTAGTGAAGACACGATCAATGAATCCTTTCAAAATAGCCGGTGGCGCTTGCCACCAAGTCGGATAAATAAAGAGCAGGGAGGTAGCGGCCTTTATCTTTTTTTGAAACTCAATATTTTGCGGATCAATTACGCGATTAGGGGCACTATATAATTCAGTTGGTTTTAGAATAGGGTCATAACCGATGCGATAGAGATCGATGACCTCAAAATCGGCGCCACGTGCCGCTAAACGGCTTTCAACTTGTTGCAAGAGATAGCCTGAATGGCCCTCATGCCGCGGGTTGGCATAGATGATTAAGTATTTTGACATAGGGTCGTATTATTTTAAGGCCTTTCTCATTTTCGGCTTCTTAGTCTTATGAGCGTAGCCCCAGTCAGCCATCGCCGTTAGCAGTGGCTTCAAGGTTTCGCCATATGTCGTCGCCCAGTACTCCACCTTTGGCGGTACCTGTCGGAAGACCTCACGATGCACGAGGCCATTAGCTTCCAAGGAGCGCAGTTCATTAGCCAACATCTTTTGAGAGATGGTTTTAAGGCTTTTTTGCAACTCGTTGAAGCGCATCTTTTTTTCGAGGAGATGCCAGAGAATGAGAATTTTCCACTTACCGCCAATAGCGGCAAGGGTGGACTGGACAGCGCCGTGGCACTTGAATTTGTTCATCTTGTCCATATAATTCTAATAGTTACTTTAATTACTGTATTATACCTTATAGAGCATACTTGCGTCAATATCCGTATGATGCTATAATATACGGGCTTAATAATTTCGATGCTCGTATGAGACAATATCTCGTTATAATAATATTGGGAGTTGGACTGATATCTTTGGGTGCTTGCACTACCGGGCGCAATACCAATTATCAGTCTCCAGATAATGGCGCCTTGCCGGCGACGGAGCTGGAAGGCGCCGTGATGCCGGCGGACGGTACGTATTTTATGAATACGACTTCGTCAGTGATTGTTTGGCATGGAGAGAAGTTAATCGGCAGTGCTCATGATGGCACGGTTCGCTTTAACAGCGGTCGACTAGAGATAACTGACGGGCGTTTAAGTAGCGGCGAATTCATAGCTGACATGCGCACCATCGAAACGGATGATAATATTGAGATGTTGGAGAATCATTTGAAGAGCAAGGATTTCTTTGCGGTTGAACAATATCCCGAAGCGAAGCTGGTAATTACCTCTGTTGGCGAAACCAGTGAAGGGCTATATCGAATAGTGGGCGATTTGACGGTGAAAGATAAAACGAATCCAATTGAATTTGATGCATATCTAGGAGAAATTGACGGCGAGCTTAGAGCCATAACCAGTCTCATGATTGACCGAACAAACTGGGATGTGACATACGCCTCGAATAAGTTTTTCAAGGATTTAGGGGATGCGATAATTAAGGATGAAATACAGTTAATAGTAGACATTTCGGCGCAACGCTAAAGCGGGCGCCTTTTTTTAATTGGATCGCGTCCGACCTGGGACGACGATCCGCGACCAATTAGCTAATTTACATATAATTAATCGCCGAGCTTCTAAATAAAGCCGGCCAAAAATCTATGAAAACGCTAAACAGTATCGCCTTAGTGCTGCTCGTGATCGGCGGCCTAAACTGGGGGCTCGTGGGATTATTCAGCTTTGATCTAGTTGCCGCTATCTTCGGTGGCATGACCATTGCGACACGTGTCATCTATGTCCTCGTCGGATTAAGCGCCATCTTGGTGGCCGCTGATGCGCCGAGATCATCACGAACATAAGAAAATTTGGCTAGGGGTAGTCATCAAGGGGAAGCGGTTGTTGTTGGCCGCTTCTTTTGATATGAGACTGGCTTTTTTTAAAGAACTTTGTTATCCTATGGGAGAAATTATTAAGTATTATTAAATAAGTTATGGCAGAAGAAGTGATTTTAAGATTTGATGAGGTAACATTCGAGTATCTCGCGAAGAAACCGGTCCTCAAAGAGGCCAGCTTTAGCGTACGCCGGGGCTCAAAAATTACCCTGATGGGTCAGAATGGAGCTGGCAAAAGTACCATCTTTTCTCTTATCAAAGGCGAAACTGCTCCTAAGAGTGGCAAGATTTCGACAACCAATAATCCTAGTATCGGTGCCGCCAATCAGACAATGGCTCGTGAGCACCTAACCCTTACCCTCGAAGATTATTTTGCGTCTGCTTTTAAAGAGAAACCAGCCAATCTGCGTAGCCGCATTAGCAAAGTGATGGAAGCCGTGAATCTTGAGGCCCCCTTTGATCGCATCGTCGGTGAGCTTTCCGGTGGACAACAGGCCCGTATACTTTTAGCCTACGCTCTCATTCAGGACCCCGACATTCTCTTGCTCGACGAACCAACGAATAATTTAGATAAAGAGGGAATTGATCATTTGCTTAGTTTCTTAATTATGTATGAGAAGACGGTGATTGTTATCTCTCATGATGCAGATTTCTTAAACTGTTTCACCGAAGGTGTTATCTATCTTGATGTCTTTACCCATCAGACCGAAATGTATGTTGGTGACTATTATTCCGTGGTGGAAGAAATTAGTAGGCGGGTTGAGCGTGAAATCAAGAAGAATGCGCAGCTCGAAAAGAAGATTATTGACCGCAAAGAGAAGGTGAACTTCTTTGCCCATAAGGGTGGCAAGATGCGTAAGTTGGCTCAAAAGATGAAAGAAGAAACGGAAGAGCTGGAAGAAAATATGGTTGATGTTCGCCGTGAGGATAAGACGATTAGAGATTTTGAAATAAAAGAACAAGAAGATTTAGTTGGCGAAATTGTACGTCTTGATAAGGTGCGTGTTATTAAGAAGCATGAACCGATATTGGTTGAGGCCAATAAGGTGATGACCCGTCGCACCCGTCTGCTGGTAACTGGTCCTAACGGTATTGGCAAAAGCACGTTATTACGTGCGCTTGTCGCCGGTACGCAGGAAGGATTAACGATAAACCCGAAAGTAAAAGTCGGTTACTACAGTCAAGACTTTGCGAACCTGCCATTTGAAAAAACGGCCTATAAAGTATTAGAGGCCGATTTAATGGATGGCTTAGGCGAACAGGAGCTGCGTTCAACTGCTGCCGGGTTTTTGTTAACTGGCGAGGTTTTAGCGCTGCCGGTTGCCGCTTTGTCAGAAGGGCAGAAAGGATTGTTGGCCTTTGCTCGCCTAGCATTAATGAAGCCAGGTCTACTCATTCTTGATGAACCGACAAACCATATTAACTTCCGTCATATCCCTATTATTGCGAAAGCCATTAACGAATTCGAGGGCGCCATTATTATGGTGAGCCATATGCCTGAATTTGTTAGTCAGATAAGAATGGATGAAGAGCTTGACCTCGGCAAGCTGAGCTCCAACTAAAAAGTCTTAGGAAAAGAATAAAGCCCGCTTTAAATAGCGGGCTTTTTTAGAAGATGCGCTTCAGTCCTAGGAAGATGCTAAAAGATATAGCACTTATTACTAAGCCGAATAACAGGCCGAAGGAAACAATACCAGCGACGAAACCAATTCCGATTGAGAGGAAAATTGCGGTCCAGTCACCGAAGATGAAGCCACTAATAGTGGCAAAGACAAGTGCAAAGCTTAATGCCACCATGTTTGATGTTATGCAGTAAGCTGCGATCATGATTATGAGCGCCTCAAATATTAGTATTCTGAGGTTAGACTCTTTGGCAGCATGACGCCAAGACCATAGGAGCAAGCCGATAAATATCGGCAGCATGGTTATATCCCATAGTCTGGAATAGGAACGAGGCAAACTGAAATACTCAGGAGCCCCGAGGGAGAATTGATCCTGCCGGTAAAGGCGGACGCTCACAATATCTGGAATTGTTATCATTCCTAGATTCTCAAGTTTGAGCAGAGCGATTATCAAAAAGATAAGGCTACCGGCAATCGCCATAAATAGCCTTAATTTGGTGGGCTTTTTCATGGCGTTTTTCATTTTAGGGTACTATAGTCACACGATAATATATTATAGTATACCATCTGGTTCCTGTAAATATTGCCTTATTTCCAATTGTATGTGGATAAGATTTTCTTCTTGACAGTTTAGGGTTGAGTGCAATAAGATTAAAGTGCAACTAGTTAATTAACAACATCCACTAATACCCCCCAAGCAATGTATCAAAATCAGCAGAAGGCAAAACAATTGCCACCCAAGAAGGTAAACCTCAAAACTAAGGTCGTAGCCAATAAACAGGTGCAGTTGTCAGCTAAACCAGGCCAGTCTCTGTCATTTAAGGAGGTGGAGTCCCGTCGCGGGAAAAATGTAATTATTGTGGACACTAATGTCCTAATTGAATCAGTTGATCGGGCGATTCCAGACTTACAGAAAGGAGGTAATCTATTGGTGATCCCTTATCAAGTATTAATTGAGTTAGACGGATTAAAAAAAAAGTACGATACCAGCGAGGAAGCACAAAGAGCCATAAAAGCTATTCATGCGCTTCAGACGGCAAATAAGGGTAATCTAATAATTGAGAAAGAACAGCGAAAGCTGAAATATCTCGATATGACAATCGCTGATCACCGCATTTTAGCCACGGTTAATTATGTCTTACTAAACCGTAAGTTGGCCAACAGCCCTTATATGGGCTACGACAAAATAAAGCTGATTACTAACGACATCAACATGCAAATCTTTGCAAAGGAAGTCGGTCTGGATTCAAGTTTGATTGTTGAGCCCTATAAAAGTGATCAAGTGAAGCTACCTAAAAATCAGATGCAATTGAAGAAATTCAAGATTAAGTCTGCTGATATCTTGTTCGATAAAGAAACTGAGCAGAGTTATTATCTGATTAAGAGTAGGGATAAATTACCTAAAAATGACGCTGTCTTGATACTCACTGAAGAGGACGGGTATAAGAAACCTCAATTTGCGGCAGTCCCTGAGGGTGATAGACTTATCTTCTTAAAGAACACTTTCAATATTCTTGGCATCAAGCCTTTATCAAAAAAAGGCACGACTAATTGGGAGCAGATTATTGCGGTGCATTATGTTCTTGATCCTAAAAAAGACTTAGTAATCTTGCAAGGCGGAGCTGGTACGGGCAAGACTCTGATAGCCTTGTTAGCAGGAATTGAGGGCATAGCCCAGGGCAGATATGATCAAATCATTATTGTCCGCTCGGTTGTTGGTCCACCCGATGAAGATATGGGTTATCAAGCCGGAGATATGAATAACAAAGCATCTCACTGGATGGTTCCTATATTTCAGAATATTAGTCTTATTAACACTCGCTCGACAAATAGGAAAAAAGACGGAAAGCAGACAGCAACTCAATCATCGCCGGGTAACGGAATTGTTACTGTTGGCAATGAAGGGATGAAATTGCTTGAAAATCTAAAAATCTATTTTCAGTCAATTCAGCACATCCGGGGAACTACCCCACGGCGAGCACTTGTCATTGTTGAAGAGGCACAAAATCTTAATCGGGCAAAAATCAAAACGATTATCACTAGAGCAGGGAGCGGCACTAAAGTCATCCTTACTGGCGACCTATCGCAAATCGATAACCCGAGAATTTCGAGAGAATCATCGGGGCTAGCTCATGCTATTGCCAAAATGCGCAATTATCCGATTGTGCATGTGCAAACGTTAAATCAAAGCGTTAGAAGTCAGCTCGCTGAGCTGGCTGCAAACGTTCTGTAAATTTTAAATCTACCGAAAACGGCCTTTTTAAAAGAGCCGTTTTTCATTTCCCAAAAAGCAGATTTTCTGCTAATATTGTTATATCTTATTTTAAAATATATGATGATTTTATCATTTTTAGTGTTTCTATCATTGGTAATATTAGGGCATTATTTTGCTTGGAAGCTCGTATTACAAGCCTTTCCGCGCCTAGTGAGATATAAAGGTTGGCTTCTCGCCTTTTTTATTGTCATCTCGGTCTTTTTCTTATCAGTATTTATCATCATGCGCGGTGAGGGTGGTAATCTCATCCATGCTCTCTATACGATTAGCGCGACGATGTTTGGTTTGCTGACTCAGCTAATGCTCCTAGGGGCAATATATTGGTTGGTGTTTGCGATTATAAAAAAGGTTAGGTCGAAATATCAGGAAAAGTTGTTAGATAAGCAGCGATTAATTGCGATTATAACCTTCTCACTGGCCGTTGCTCTGTTTATTCTGGGCACATATAATGCCTATAATCCAAGAGTGAAAACAATCACCTTGAGTGGTTGGCCAGCAGAATTATCAGGTAAAAGCTTCGTGCAACTTTCCGACTTACACATTGGTTCCGTATATCGACCGGCCTGGCTTGTTAGAGTTGCTAACATAGTCAATGAACTAGAGCCTGACTTCACCGTGATCAGTGGCGATTTAATTGATGGCAGTGATAGGCAGCTCAGTGAATTTGTACCGGCCCTCCAGAGCTTTGAAGCGCCGCTCATCTTTACCCCCGGTAACCACGACTATTATGTCTACGACGGCGAGATGGAAAGACTGGTGGAGGAAGGTGATATGATTCTGCTTTCGGACGAAGCGACTGTAGTGGAAAATATCGAAGTAATTGGATTTAATTATTTAGCGAGAGATCATAGTGATTTGCGCCGAGATATCGAAAATATACGTGAAGAAGCGGATTTGCCCCGAATAGTTTTAAATCACGTTCCGGTCGATCAGGCGGAAGCTAGTGATTTGGGAGCAAAGCTAATGTTATCCGGACATACCCACCGTGGTCAAATATTTCCAATCTCCTTTATGACCTGGCTGATGTATGGACGCTTCTCCTATGGCCTGGAAACATATAAAGAAATGTTGACATATACCAGTGCGGGCACTGGCACTTGGGGACCACCTCTTAGGACGCTTGGGCAAGGAGAAATAATTTTGTTCCGGTTTGAATAATTATTCAAATGAAATAATATGAGGAAAAAATATATTTATTTAGGGGTATTTGTACTATTAATCTTAGCAGCCGTCTGGGCGGTCACTTCTTCATGGGAGGGTAAACCGAAAGAGGATGATGATAAAATATATGTTGTTGCCAGTCTTTTTCCTTGGTATGACTTGGCGCGTGAAATCGGCGGTGCAAAGGTTGGCGTCAGTCTGCCATTACCACCAGGGGTTGAGGCTCATTCCTTTGAACCAACACCAAACGACATGATTAACATTGGTGGTGCTAGCTTATTCGTCTATACTGGCGATTATCTCGAACCATGGGCCAGTGATATTATCAGCAGCCTTGGGAATGGCGCACCGTCTTCAAGCGCCCTGGGAGAGGGTTATGCTACCCTTGAAGATGATGATGAGCATGAGGGGGAAGAAGCTGATGAGGAAGAGGAGGGCCATGGCGTTGATCCGCACATCTGGTTAGATCCGGTAATTATGTCTAAAGCCGCTGATCGCTTAGCTCAAAAACTAGGTGAGGTCGATTCCGAAAATACCGAATACTATAATTCCCGCGCCGAAGATTATACGGCACGTCTGGCGGCACTGGATAGTGACTATCGCGAGGGGCTTAGTTCGTGCGAACTGAAGGATTTAATATACGCCGGTCATTTTGCCTTCGGCTATTTAGCTGATCGCTATGGCCTGCAGCATGAAGCCGCTCAAGGTTTCTCGCCTGATGCTGAAAGCAACCCTAATCGTTTGATTGAGCTAACCAACCTGTTGCGGGAGAAGCAAGCCGAATATGTCTTTACGGAGGCGACTGATAGTCGTAATTTAGCCGAAGCCTTAGCTTCTGAGGCAAATGTTTCCATTCTTACCCTAAACTCCGCCCATAATCTTTCGCGCGAAGATTTGCGGGCGGGCTTGACTTATGAACGTATTATGAGGGAGAATTTAGAGAAATTAAAATTAGGCTTAAAATGTCAGTAATTATCAAAGTGGACAACCTTAGTGTCGCCTATAGCGAACGCCCAGCAGTGGCGGGCGTGTCTTTTGTTATAAATGAAGGTGATTATATTGGCTTAGCGGGACCAAACGGAGCCGGGAAGACAAGTTTGGTTAAGGCTCTACTTAATCTAGCCCCAATATCGACCGGGAAAATAGAACTGTTCGGTCAGGATTTATCCAGTTTCACGCAGTGGGATAAAATTGCCTATTTACCTCAAGAAAGACAACACAACCCCTTGTTTCCCGCGAGCGTTTTAGAGGTGGTCGCTAGTGGTTTGGTAAACGGGAAGAGAGGTGAGGCTAAAGCTAAGGCGAGAGCGATTCTAAAAGAATTAGCAATTGAAGAGAAAGAAAGCAGGTTATTTACTCGTCTTTCTGGCGGACAACAGCAGCGAGTGCTGTTAGCCCGGGCTTTAATTCGCGAGCCACAGCTACTTATCCTAGATGAACCGACTACCGCTCTTGATCCAGTGGTGCGGGAAAAGTTTTTTGCGATGTTAGAGAAGGCAAACAGGGAAAAAAACATGGCGATATTGATGGTAACGCATGACACGGCTGATATCGGGCGCTACGCCCGCTCCTTATTATATCTCGATGAGAAATTGATATTCTTTGGACCATTTGCTGATTTTTGTCATTCACCCGCGATGCAAGATTATTTTGGCGACTTTGCGCAGCATTTAATTTGTCATCAGCATCATCACTAATCTATGGAGCTCCTAAACTTTTTTGAATATGATTTTTTGATTCGTGCCCTCATCGCCGGTTCCTTGGCGGCGGTTTTGGCTGGGGTCTTGGGAGTATTTTTAGTGTTGAGAAAACTCTCCTTAATTGGAGACGGTCTAGCGCACGTAAGTTTCGGTGGGGTAGCTCTTGGACTATTATTTGGTTTATACCCTTTCTATATTTCGGTTCCACTAACCGTGGTTGCCGCGTTCTTCGTTTTCAAACTCGGTTCTCGTTCGAAGTTGTATGGCGACGCCGCTATTGGTATCGTGTCCGCTGTCGGTGTCATGCTCGTTTCCGCCCTCTTGATTCTGCCAGCCGCTGCTTCTTTGCAGAATGCTCGCAACTTTAAAGAAGCCTTATTTGGTTCAGGTATTTTTGCTCTATTTGCTGTCTGGATTGGTTTAGCGGCCGCCCTTGTCTTCAGTCTGCCAGCTGGCGCTAGTATTGTTCTCTCTGGCTTTTTTCTGTTTGTCGGCGCTCTCACTGTTTCAAAGTTGAGGGGATAGTTGAAGGGGATTCAACATTTATTAATTCTGTATTTAAATTGCGATGTATATTAAAAGGAAGTCAGAAGACTTCCTTTTTGTTATACGGCTTTGCGGTAGAGCAGGGGAACGACCGCAAGTAAGAGAATCCCGGAGCCCGACCAAGCAAGAGCGATGGAATGTGTACCTAGCCAACCCCCACCAATTAATCCAACAAAGGCGCCAGCCGAGAGGGCCATAGCATCAAGTGAGAGCATGGTCGCTCGATTTTGACCATCAATACGGCGATTAATCATGGCCTTTTTTAAGGGTCCGAATAAACCACGACCGAATTCATGAAGCAGAAAATAGGTTAAAGCCGGAGCGACAAATGAGGCTTGTCCACTGAGAATCATGGTGATGCCAATGATGAAGAAAGCAATCGCTAATCCTTGACCCCCATGTCTTGTTTTACGAGCCGTGAGAGGCGCAAAACGGGCTCCTAACGCCGTTGTGGTCGCAATGCCGGCAAAGATAACCCCGAGGGACCAAACAGGCAGATTAAAGCCTGTACGGAACAAAAGCGGCCACTGCATATTCAGTGATTGCACGCTCATCATCAAGATGGCACCAACACCGGCGAGGCGAAGAAAAGCGGGGTTGGAGCGACTGGAAATCCAGCTGTCCCGAGCTGTGTGGAGAAGTGGGGCTAAACTGAACTTGAAGACGCTTTCTCTTTGCCTGGTCTCAATCATGAGTCGATGGGCACAAATGGCGGAAGCCAACATTAGAGCTCCACTGATTAGCCAGGGAAGACTTAAATTGACTGAGCCGATGAAGGAGCCAATTAAGCTACCACTAATTACACCAGCTTGCTTATATCCTTCCTCCCGTTTGAAAAGAGCTTCTAGAGGAGTATCAATATTAGCAGCGGCTAAAGAATCAACGGCCCAGGCATCTAAAGCTCCAGAAATGAGAGTAGATCCTAAAGCCCCAACGATTTCAGCAATGATGAAACCACCGAAACTATCAGACGTGAAGTAGATGAGAAAGGAAAGACCTAAGATAATACAGCCCCAGACAATTGATTGCTTCCGACCAAAACTATCGGCGAAAGCGCCAGTGGGCACTTCAAGGATAAAGACGCTTAGCATGTAGGCGCCGTTAATGAGACTGATTTGGAAAATACTCATGCCATGCTCGGTGAGGAAGAGCTGATAGGTTGCAAAAAAGAAAGCTGGCGCGAACCTTAATAAAAAGGCCATCAAAGTGTAGGTGCGGACGATTGTTGTTTTCATATAGTTTGGTTTTGGTTTCACATTTGAAAAGAACGATAAGACATTTAACAAAAAAATCTCGACCCTGATTCCGTAGGGCCGAGATTGGCTAGTGTCCTTTGATTATATTAGAGAGCCCTTTTAGGGCGCAATCATAATGCTAAACATGCCAACTGGCCCAGAACGGGCAGAAACGACAAAATAACCGCGATCAATGATGACCGGGCAATTTGTGTTCTTCAGCTGTAACATGTGATTAAATTGCATATGTTTTCTCTCTGCTATAGTATACGAAAAAATATAGAAAATGTTACATTTTATTAAGAAAAAAGCCCCTGTTGTTCGGGGCCTTGGAGAGAGTCTTTTAGGAGTTAACACTATCAGGTTCAAGAATGGCAGATAAGTGTTTCTCAATTTCTTTTTTAGCATCTAGATAGATGCGACAGTCGGAAAAATCTTTGATTTTGTCACGGAAGTTGAACCAATCTGATTCAAATTTGCTGGCCAGACCGGTTTCTTTCGGCTTAATACTTGTGGCTGCTTTCACAAGTTCGAGGAGTATAATCTGACACTCGTTCTCGTCGGGTAGATCGCTCATTCTGTTTTCATACTTGGTAAAAATGTCCTGGATTTCGGTGAAACGGTTTTTTGTTTTCATGGTTCTCTGTTTTGGTTACCTCATGTATATTTAAATACAAAATTTATATTTTGTCAAACGATGCCGAGGTCTTGACCTAAATATTTTTTTGCGCTTCTGCTATAATATCTTTATGAACAACATTACCCTCATCGCTGTCGGCGCCTTGAAAAATAAGGCTTTGCAAACTTTGGCAGCTGATTATGAAAAACGCATCGCTCCCTATGCTCGTTTCAAGCTCATTGAAACGAGTGCTTCTCCGTTTGGGAAGAATGACAAGAATCGTTCGAAAAGGCAGGAAAATGAAGTAATCGAAAAAGTTGTGCACAAGCTACCAAAAGCTGATATATTTCTATTGGCCGAAAAGGGCAATGTTTTTGACTCTCCCTCTTTTGCGAGCTTTCTAAACGAATATGATGGCCGTGATTTAGTTTTGGTAATCGGTGGCGCTTTAGGCTGGGAAGAAGAATTCCGAAAACGATATAAATGTATATCTTTATCGACTCTAACCTTCCCACACGAGCTCGCACGCGTGGTTTTACTTGAACAAATCTATCGTGGATTATTAATTAACGCCGGCAAAGATTATCATTATTGAAACGATTTGATATAATGAGCGCATATAGAATAATCATATGGCTCACAAAAAAGAATTAAGGATAAACTTGAATCAGCGACGTCTGGCGTGGGCGATACTGATTCTTTTTATTATCACCGTCTCTTTGCTCTTTCTCGTTTCTCGTCAGAAAACTTGGTCACCGCTGACTCCTCAGAACACTAACTCACTGCCAGCACTTTCAACGAGTGAGGATATATCGGAGGTGGTAGTCGCCGACCTACCAGAACCTAAGAGCTACGACGACGTCTCCGTTATGGGTTCGCCCGATGGTTTAAGCTATGCTTACGTGACTAAGACTGACGGCGTGAGGGTGGTATATAACGGTGTAGCCGGACCGAAATTCGATAGTATCAACTACATGGGCTATTCTCCGGATGGAAAAAGCTTCGCCTATACCGCTAGCAGGGAGTATAAGCAGGTGGCGGTAATTAACGGCATTCCTGGAAAAGAGTATGATTGGATTTTTGAGCCACGCTTGTTTACTAAAGATAGCAAGGCTTTTGTGTATAAGGCGCGCGATGGCAGGGGTGATATGATTGTTATCAACGGACAAGAGAGTCAAGCCTATGAGCGCATCTATGATCTCAAACTCACACCGGATGAAAAAAAATTAATATTCTTTGCGCGTAAAGAAGGGAAGTTGTGGCGCGGAGAGATACCACTGCAGCTAGCGGAGTAAAAGAAAAGCCTTTCAAAAAATGAAAGGCTTTAATATCTTTAGGTGCGAGCCTGCATGAGGAGATTCCTGATGATCGTTAGGATCGAAACAAGGATTTCACCAGCAAGATCGGCAGCTTCCGGAGGCATTACCCAACGCAGGGCAAGGATTAGCACCAGAAACCCTAGGAATCCGCTTAGTTCTCTCATACATTTAAGAGTTATGTTTATAAGGCGGGAACCTAGAGTGACCGGCTCTTGGCCTGTCGAACAAGTTCTTTTTGACTGTTCGACCCCCGTTCGCTGACGATAATCATTATCGGCAGGGAACGAGAGCTTTGAGTGTAAATCTCCGTTATTAATGTTCTGTAACATTAATAATACGGACGAGAAGACGTATTGTTACACTTTATATACTATTATGCCAAAAAACCTAATAAATCATAAAACAATCATCAAAGCGATGATGAAGGAGGCTGATGCTGATAAGGGTAAATTCCTCGGTCACTTTTTCAAAACCGGGAAGGGTCAATATGGCGAAGGGGATAAGTTTTTGGGCATAACTGTACCTGTCACGCGCGCTTTGGCTAAACAATATTCTGAGGCCAGCCTAGAGGACGTAGCGGTGTTAATAAAAAATTCATACCACGAAATCCGTTTGCTTGGTTTGCTTATTCTAGTTTCAAAATACGAAAAGGCGAAAGCTGATAATGAACGTAAAGCTCTTGTCACTTTCTATCATGCTAATCGAAAAGGAATAAACAATTGGGACTTAGTCGATTTATCTGTTTATAAAATCTGGGGTGATTATTTACGTCGTCATCCGGAAAAGAGGAGCGAGTTATATAAATACTCCCGTTCAAAAAATCTCTGGGACAGGCGCCTGGCAGTGGTAAGCACAATTGCGTTAATTAAGAATGGAGAGTTTGAGGAAATAATTGAGCTCGCCAAGATGTTGTTGAATGATAAAGAAGATTTGATGCACAAAGCCGTCGGCTGGATGTTGCGAGAAATGGGGAAGAAGGATGAAAAGGTGCTGCGCCATTTTCTTGATGAATATGCCACCCGTCTCCCGCGAACCGCCCTACGCTATGCGATTGAGCGGTTACCAGAAAAAGAAAGGTTGCGTTATTTACGGATGTAGCTTTAGAATCACTTATTAGGATATATGAGACCGGAGTAATATTCCGGTCTTTTGTTATTGACAAAATCACGATTAAGTTATAATGTTTTTTATTCGCTAGTTCATTTCACTAATCATATTTTTCAACCCAAAAACAGATATCATGAAACAAAGAGTGCTTTTGCTTTTATTAGCTCTGCCATTTATGTCTCTCGCGCAAAGTCGCTGGGAGCTTGGTGAGTTCAGCGGTGTTGGCTACCTGACCGATCCGAGCGGATCTGGAATGTACGCCTACACCCAGGCCGGTCTTGCGCACAAGACCAACAACCATCGTTTTGGTGGCTTCGTTAACTTCGTTATTGTAGACGTAAACTTCAACAACTACGCCTACAAATCTAAGGAGTTGGCTTTCGGTGCTTCCTATGATACGTGGGGAGAATTAACATCTAATCACAATTTTGTATTCTGGTTTAATCCCAGTTTTAAATTCTTCCGTGACCACGGTGTTGATAACAATAGCGGCGCTGAGGCTTGGCAAAATGACTACGGTCTCTATGTTGTAACAGGCGGTAATATCAATGACAAGCAAAACCGCTGGTTTCGATCCTACAAGTTTGGCATCAGCTATCAAGACCCGTACTGGTCCAAACGAACGGGAACCTGGGTTGAAGAAGGTGGTTTCATTTCCGACAAGGTAAACTTTAAGGCGGTGAACAAAGCCTATTTCAAAGTTCTGCCGGAAGTAACGATTAAGAAGGTGATGTTGCCACGCTGGCAGTTTGAGCCTAAGTTAGTGGCTGCATATCTCTATGATGGTGGTAGTCAAAACAGCTACTATGAATTCGGTGCCGGCTTCGCTTTTGCCTTCATGCGTGAAGATCGATACTTCGAATTTGTTAATCTTCAGTATCGAGCGCGATATGGAAAAGAGATGGCGCAAAGACTTGATCTCATTGAGTTGAACGTCGATTTCGTAAATTTATACCGTCTGATTTTCTAATAAATATGGACGCTATAATTACTGATTCTTTAACCGGAGTCAGTTTTTTTATTTTGTCAACTTTTTTAGTATCACTAAAACCTTGTATTTATTGGCATTATTTTTTTATTGTGTTATAATAACCATATAAATAGGGGATAAATAATTTGAGGTTAATTTATACTCAATAAACATAAGCCTTAAACTGATTTATTCTTTATTTATAATATTTATTTTTTAATAAAATATTCTTTAATCGGCTACTTGTTACGCCGACTTGCGGTCACGCTCGTCGCTTCGTAATAAAGGCCCCATGCAAAGCGTATGTCAAAAGTGACTAAGGCGCAGTTCGTCGCCAACATGGCTGAAGCCACCGGCTTAAGCAAGAAAGATGTCAACGGTTTTTTTGAAACTATGTCTACTTTCGTTTACAAAGAAGTGAAGAAGAGCGGAGAATGCCTCGTTCCTGGTTTCGGTAAATTAGTGAAGGCAAAAAGAAAGGCACGTGAAGGCCGCAATCCTGCAACTGGTGAAACTATCAAAATCCCAGCTAAGACTGTTGTTAAGTTCCGCCTTGCAAAGGCTGTGAAGGATGCTGTTTTATAAGTTTAAATAGACTTCCTCAAATATCAAAAAAGCGCCTACGGAATCAGGTGCTTTTTTGTTTGCCTAGAGAGTGCCCAATGTGATATAGTATGGTGAAATAAATTAAATAAGGAGGGATAAAATATTAGCGCGTTTCGCGCTGGTATTTTTTTGCTCCTTTAAAATCACATGAAGCACCCTTTTTTGATTCGTTCTTTACTCCTAACCGTAATTTATCCTCAAATTGTATGAATAAGAAAGTTCTCTTTAGCGTTCTTTTAATTATTTTAGTTACCGGCGTAGCCGTGTTTGGCACCGATGCCTATTTCACCGCCAACAGGACAACCAGCGCCAACAAATTTTCTGCTGGAACAATGGATCTTGATGTTTCTTCAAACGGGAATAAGCTCGAACCCTTTGTTATCGATAATATCGGTATCAGCAGTGAGCTCAGCGGTGAAAAGACCTGGGTAGTGCGAAACAGCGGCACTTTACCAGGCAGACTTTTACTCAGACTACAGAATCTAGAAAATACCGATAATGGTTGTAACGATCAAGAGGCCTTCGCTGAACCAGCATGTGCGGTTGATGATGAGGGTGAATTGGGCAAGGCCATTAGTTTAAAGATTTCTTTAAACGGCAATGAAGTTGCTCAATCGCTTCTTGGTTCTGATCAAGCCGATCTCTTTGGTACAAAATGGAATCAATTGACGCCAATAGTATTAGCGGCTGGTGAAGAAGCAAATATCACGGCACATTGGTCAGTTGACCAAAGCGCCTATGGGAACGAAGTGCAAAGTGACTCGGTCCGATTCGATCTCAACTTTCGCTTAGTGCAAAAGATTGACGGCGAATTATAGAAATGATTAGAGCGGCGGATAATATGATTATCATATCATTTGCCGCTCTTTCTCAATTACCCATGAAAATTATAAATTACATATTAAAATCTGTTAGTTGGCTAGGCTTTATCATTATCTTTCTCCTAGCCGCCTATCTATTAGTTTCAAATCTTGGCATCTATGGCGAGTATCGCACCTTTTCGGTTCGATCAGGGTCTATGGAGCCTGCAATTTCAACCGGTGACATTATTATCGTCAAGAAAGAGGAAGGCTACCAGGTAAACGACATTATTACCTTTGTAAACGAAGAAGACCGCATCATCACACACCGCATTATAAAAGATAATGTTCAAAATGAGAATTATATTACTCAAGGCGATGCTAATGCCACAAGTGATGAAGATGAGGTTAGCGACAGACAAATCGTCGGTCGTGTGCAGGCAGTGATACCAAGACTCGGCTTTTTGGTTGCCTTTGGTCAGACTAAAGCAGGATTCATCGCCTTGCTCCTCATTCCTGTCACTTTGTTTGTTTTAGATGAATTATTGAAGTTAAAAGATAAGCATGATTGACGCTAGGATAAAATTTGCTGCGCTTGGGTGTCTTTTCCTTTATGCAATCTTAAACCAAACAGACTATACGGCTGCAGATATGTTTGCTGAGAGGATGATAAGGGACAATCAGTTTAAAGTTGTTTCGCTCGACTTGCTGGTAAGTGAGACGTCGAGTGCAGATAAAATAGAAAGCCTATTTAACACCTCCGGACTAAAACCTGGAGGATTCGATATTGGCGCTGTTAATATTCAGGCTAATGGCGAAAAAACGAACTATCGACTCACCGCTTTAATGGCACAAGACAATCCATTGTGCGAGGCCTTAAATATCGAAATATACAATCGTCGCTTCAACAAGGAGTATAGTGGACCACTTTCCTCACTTTCTTTTGATTCAATCCTCTCTGATAACCAGGCCTGGATTTATGTCATTAGCTTCATAGGAGATGAGGTCGAGCTCAAGGGGCAGGAATGTGATTTTGAATTCAAATATCGAACCGAAGGGGAGAGGATATTTGCGGAAAGACGTATCCATAATTTAGTTAAGAGTGGTTTGTGGGAATAAATTATATTTATGAAAATTGCTTATTCAATCTTTGTTTCTGCTTACCTACTTCTAACTATCCTAGTTATTATTTTTTCATCAGGAATGGGAAGGTATCGCTTCTTTACAAACATCTCTGGATCGATGGAGCCGGCTATTGATACTTCAAGCCTCTGCATCGCCAAAGAGAAGAGTTCGTATCAGGCAGGAGAGATTATCGTATTCCAAAGCGGGGAAGATATCATCACTCATCGTATCGTTTTAGCCGGCGACGCCTATCGCACTAAAGGGGATGCGAATTTAGCTGTAGATGGCGAGCCAGTTTACGAGGAGATGATTATCGGAAAAGTTGTCGGCATTATCCCGGGTCTAGGAACAATACTTGCCTATATCAAAAGCCCGCTGGGGACAAAATATATCATCTTGTTGCCAGCGGGCTTAATTGTTTTATTTGAATTGTATAGAATATATAAATCTATTGTCAGAAGTTAATTATTTTTTCTGCCGTTTTCCTTCGGCCAATATTGTCCAAGGCCATGCTCGAAAAACTTATTTTTGAGCTTTGTGCTGCGGTGGAGATAGACGACGAGGGAGCCGAGTTCAATCTGATAGCGGTTGTTGATAATTTTAAACTTGAGACCGCTTTCGGCTTTTAGGGCCCGACGAACTGTCTTGTCTTTTATTCCTCCGATTTTAGCAGCCTCCGAAACCGATAACCAGAGAGGGTTTTTGAGGGAAGTGCTTTTGTATGGCTCGAGCATGTAATTGATATATTATGATTTAAGTCTAGAATATCGTAGACTTAAAATTGCTACTTAGTCCAAGCATATCACTATTCTTTAAATTAGTCAATAGCAAGGAAGAAGATCGCTCACACCTGAAAGTGACGAATTTATAACTATTTGCGTCTTATTATACACAACAAAAAGGGGTAAAAATTTCTTGCTTTTTTGCATTTTTGTGCTAGAATATAGAAGTTAAAATAGATATCTTAGCGAAAGGGAAATACTCCCTTTATTTTTGATTATAATCATGGCCCCCAATCTAATAAAAAAATTCAAGGACAAGCAACTGTTGCAACAGCTGAAAAGTGGAGATAAGGAGGCATTTATTAAAGTCTACGATGACTACGTGGAAGACGTTTATCGTTTCGTCTACTTTAAAGTTGGGCGTGAAGAAGAAGCTCGTGATCTCACTTCCATGATCTTCCTTAAAGCCTGGAACTATATCCAGTCAAACAGTCTAAGTGATAGCCGCACTCTGCGCGCTTTAGTATATAAGGTTGCTCGCACCTCCATCATCGACTACTACCGCGAAAGTGGGAATAAGCTAGAGGTTTCGCTTGATGATGAGAATAACCCGATTGATGTAGTTGATGACAATCAGGACCTGGCTGCCAATATGGACCAAGAGAGCGACATGGAGCTCATCCGCAAGCAGTTGCCCCTTCTTAAAGAAGAATACCGTGAGGTGATCATTTTGCGCTTTGTAAACGACCTCAGCCTGGAAGAGATCGCGGCTGTTACTGGTAAGTCAAAAGGCAACATCCGCGTCATCCTTCACCGCGCCCTAGCCGCCCTCAAAGAGATGGTTGAAGGTGAGATGGAGAAGGGAAAGAGATAGGAAAAGAAATAGATTAAACAAACCGAATTTGTATATAAAAATAAGCACCCGAAAGGGTGCTTATTTGATATTCTATTCGGGATTCGAGCAAGAACGAACTTAACACTATTATTATATCACTATTGGGAGGGCAGTCAATAAAAAAAGGAAGTAAATACTTCCTTTATTATCAAGATTGTTTTGGCATATACGGTTTGCAGACCTTCCAGGCGGAGTCCATTTCACTTTGAGCTTTTTTGATTTCTCCAGCCGCTGCGAATAAATGTTGGGCCAGCTTAGGTCTGTTTCGTACTTTTAAGTCGGAAATGGCTTGCTCGAGAATGTTTGCGGCGAGCTCACCAAGGAAGACGGCAACTTGATCGTAGCTCATGGTGCCAATAGCCTCAGCTAAGTCCTTAAATGAACCATCATAACCAACGACATGTTGCGGATGCTTGCTGGTATTATTTTCCATAACTAAAGTGTGTTGGTGATATGAAAAGCATAACATTAAGCCACGCTTTGTCAATTGGTCTTATAGAACTTCAGCATAAAAATAAGCACCCGAAAGGGTGCTTATTTGATAATGGATTCAGGGCTCAGAAACGGAATCGACAATTTAATTGCATCATTTTTGATTACAGAGTCAATTATAAAATAGTTAACGTCTTGTTATCCTGCAGTTACCACGTATTTGCTAGAATGATTTCTAGTGGGCCCGACGTGGTCTTAGGCATGAACTTGACACTCATCGCCTCGGGGTTCGATTCCCCGCGGGTCCACCCAGCTCTGGGTTGCTTGACTCTTACCCTTAGAGTGCTATAATATAAAGGTCAAGTTCATGCCTATAAGAATCCCGAAATATCTATTAAATAAGCACCCTTTCGGGTGCTTATTTTTTAACTGAGGAAGCAGGAACGGACTCGACACTATTATTATATCATTTAGAGAAATCTCGGGTCAAATACAATCTTCAACCTTAAGTCCACATATCTCTAGACTTAAGTCAGGTAGGGCGAGAAATCATCAATAAAGACGGGCGGAAATGGAGCAGGGGACTGTAACATAATGACTACTCATCCGTATACTATTGCGTATGACTGAGAATAACTTCATCAAACAACTGAAGGACCTCAAGAAGATAACTCCTGATTCAGCCTGGTTGAAAAGCAACCGGGAGATTTTGCTATCCCAAATCTCTAACTCTGGGGTAAAGGAATTGTCTGTCTGGAAGCGCATCTTAATTGATGCTCGTAGCTTCACCATGACCGTCTCTCAACCGGCCTTGGTTTTAGGTGCCTTACTATTGTTTGCCACTGGCGCTAGCGCCTTTGGTCACCTCGCCTTTAATAGAGCGAAGCCGGATGAATCTCTATACATCGCGCGTATCATTTCGGAGAAGGCAAAACTCTCAACCGTATTCAATAATGAAGAGAAGGCAAAATTAGAAGTGAAGTTTGCCGCTGATCACGCTGAAGCGATTACCGAAGTTTTATCAAGAACAGAAGAGGGAGCTCATAATGAAGTGAAGGTTGCCGAGCTCAATAAGAACTTCGATCGTGAAATTAATACCGTCCGTGCCCGTATCGCCGCCATCCAGAAAACTGCCATTGCTCCTGAAGTATCTGATTCAGCTGTAAGTGAAGATGGCATCATTATTTCTGCCGGTACTGAAAAAGATGGCGCTGGTCTCCAGCTCTCAATCAACAACGGTACTGTTACCCCAACCACCACCGCCACGTCTAGTGCTACTGGTACTCTCGAAGTCAAAACTGAACCAGTTAAAGATGTAAAGGCTGCCAATGAGATTCTCGATGAAGCTAAAACCTTGTTTGATAATAAAGAATATAACGGCGCCATGGAGAAGATTAAGGAAGTGCGCGAGCTCATTAAATAACATTTAGAAACTTAAATACTGGTATTCGCCGGTGTTTATTAGTTTGCCTCTGAAGTCGATGCTTTTTTAGAAGATCAGATTACTGAACTCTTCCGATCTAGATTGCACTACGGAGATAAACTAATAAATCCTGGCGAGTCCGACTGCAGTGGATTACTCTACAGCAGCCGGTGGCCCAGGGTTAAAGCGAGCCTAGTCAAGGTCGATTCCCAATTATGTGGGAGGTAATCGCTCCTTATTAACTAGAAACGTTTTTCCGAAAGATTTTTCTGCCTTCAATACCTCAAAGCAGACATGGATTTAGTCCAAGTTGCTCTCTGGTCAAAAGAAGGCTACAAGAAGTTCCCCGTAGATTGGTTAAGCTTTTCTCCAGCCTCGGCTAAAGAAGCCTAAGAGGCTGGCAGTACTTAATCGTTATGTCAGTCTTAAAGCTTGCTTGCCGACTTGGTTGGTGGAGCGGGATTCCGATCAATCTATAAATTTGAACTTCCTGTGGCTGGAATGAGACCACGAGTGACAAAGATAAAATCCTCGAATGTAAAAAGGTAAAGAGAGAAGAGAAATCCGTATGTTAAAACGAATTCTTTCATCATTAACAGTTTGTTCTCGCTACTATTGTGTGGACAACTGTCAGTGATTTATCTATTACTTATGAAAAAATTACGCAAATTCTTAACTATCGGCGTAATGGTATTGTCAATCATCGCTATGAGCGGTTTAACTGTGAATACAGCTAAGGCTGCTGCACAGGCTGGTGATTTGATTAAAATGGATGGCTTGTCCTCCGTTTATTACCTTGGCTCCGATGGAAAAAGATATGTCTTCCCAAGCGAATCCGTTTATTTCTCTTGGTATGCTGACTTCAGCGGCGTGGTAACCATCCCAGCTTCTGAATTACAGACCTATCCGTTAGGTTCTAACGTTACAATGAGACCGGGCACTAAGCTCGTGAAAATCACAACCGATCCTTCTGTTTACGCTGTTACTCCTAATGGCGTTTTAAGAAAGATCCAGAGTGAAGCTGATGCTATCGCTTTGTACGGTTCCAATTGGAACAAGATCATCGTCGACGTCGCTGACTCATTCTTCACCAACTACACTGTTGGCTCACCATTACCTTCTGGTACTTACCCAGCTGGTACTTTATTGAAGAATGCTGACAACGCAAGCATCTATTACTTTGATGGCACCAACTATCGTTTGATTGCCAGCGAATCTGCATTCAATGCAAATCGCTTCAGCTTCAACAATGTTGTTACCACCACAATGACTTTAACCGCTTCTGGTTCAAGCATCACTGGTGCTGAAACTTTCTCAGCTCCTTCAGGTGGCGTTGGTTCTCCAATCACAGGTTCTGGTTTGTCTTTAGCTTTAAGCTCACAGACCCCAATGTCTACTTCCATCCCGAAGAATGGCGTTAGAGTTCCTTTCACTAAGGTTAACTTGACCGCTGCTTCTGATGGTAATGTATCTATCAATTCAATTACTGTTAAGAGAATTGGTCTTTCATCTTACAATGATGTAGACAAAGTTTGGGCTGAATACAACGGTAACGTAATCGCTTCGAAGAAATCAATGAATTCGAACGATGAAGCTATCTTAGTTTTCTCTCCTGCTCTTAACATCCCAGCTGGTCAGACCTTAGGCATCGATCTCGTTGCTTCTTTAACTGGCACTGGCACTGGTAATATTGGTCTCGCTGTAGCTTCTGCTTCCGCAGTTAGTGCTACTGCCGCTTCTGTTACCGGCTCATTCCCAATCAATGGTAATTTAATGTCTTTGATTGCTTATGATGTTGCTAAGCTTGCTATGACTGGTATGAATGTTGCTACCAGCACTATTAAGGTTGGCGATGAGAAGGTTGACATGGGTCGCTTTGAGCTCGGATTCAATACTTCTGGCGGCACCGCTGCTAAGGATGTAAGATTGAGCTCCATCACTTTAAAGAACAATGGTGTTGAGGATCTTTCCAAAACAACCATGAATCTTTACCTGGAACATGCTGGTAACAAGGTAACTTCCAGATATACTGTTGATGGTCGCTTTGTCACTTTCTTCTTCAATGAAGGTTTCGACCTTTTGAAGGATGATGGTAGCAAACTCTTTTATGTTAAAGGAGATATCATCTCTAAGGAAAACACCGGTCTTAACAGCTTTGTTCTTGAGTTAAACAAGTCTACTGACTTAGTTGCTTATGAAAAAAGCACTGGATTCGGCGTAAATACTTACACCACAAATTCCAGCACTGTTTTAGCAGATGCTCACCAGATCTCTATCAGAACAATCGAGGCTGGTAATGTATCAATCTCAAAGAAAAGCACTTCTCCATCTGACACAACTATCGTTAAGGGCACAGATAATGTTGTCTTAATTGCCAACATTCGCGCTGACGAACAGGTCGTTGCTGATGGCATGAAGATTTGGTATGGTTCTGATGCAACCACTGCAACTACAACCAACCAGTTCGAAAACGTCAGAGTATTCCTTAACGGAGTTCTTCTTGACTCTTTCGATCCTTCTGTAAGCACAACTACTTTGTTGACTGCAGATATCGACAGCTCAATCAGCCTTAATAAGGGTGATAACGAAGTGAGAGTTATGGTTAAAGCTAAAAGCAATGCCACAGCCACTTCTGCATTCTATGCCAAGATTCTTGGCACCGATGTTTTCACCGGATTTAACGCTGAATACGTAGTGTCTGGTAACTCCGTTGCTACTATTGGCGGAAGCGCAACTGGCGCTACCTTCACTGTACAGGGAGCTGCTTTAACTACTGTCCGCAACGACGGCTATGGTAACAACAAGCCTGTTGTTGCTGGTAGCACCGATATCTCTTTCGGTAAATTTACTGTAAAGGCCACCAACGATGAAGTAAAAATTACTTCCGTTTCTTTTGGCGGCAATATCGGCTCAACTACAGCTACATTAGCTTCAGCTATCTCTGATATGAAGCTTTATGTTGATGGCGTTCAGGTTGGCAATACTGTTGACTTTGGATCGAGCGGTGCAAACTTCTCTTCATTGAATGTCAACATTGCAAAAGATACCACTAAGAGCTTAGAGATTAAGGGTACTATTGATTCTTCAGCTGTAACTGATAGCTACTTCGCTACAGTTATGACAATTAATGCTCAAGATTCTCGCGGTACCGTTATCTCCTCTGGAAACACTGCTCAAACAACTCAATTCCAGGTTAAGGCTTCTGGTACTTTGACTGTAGAAGTTGGTGGTGATTCTCCTGTTGATGGTCTCTTAGTTTCTAAGGCTATGGACCAGGAAGTCGCTCAGATTAAACTCACAGCTGTTAATGATGTCGCTAATTTAAGTGAAATCAACATCAGCAATGATGAGGGAGTAGATGCTGATCCTAGAATTGCTGCTATCAAACTTTATGATGGCTCCACTTTAATCGATCAGTTCGTCCCAGTTAATGGCGCTGGCAAGTTTACTATTGCTAACAACACTATTGTTGTTCCAGCTAATGGTTCTAAGACCTTGTCTGTACGCCTCTCTCTCAACAACATTGAGAATGATGCGACTGCTACTAACAAGACATTCCAGTTACAGGTTGAAAGCGTGAAGTTTAAGTCTTCCGCTGGTGCTGAACAGACAGTTACTTTGGATGGCCAGGGTGGCAATCCTGCTGTCTTGACTGCATCCACCTTCATCATCCGCAAGACTATCCCGACCGTTACCTATCAAGCTTTACCGGATACTCTCTTAAACGCTGGTGACAAGGTAATCGCTAAGTTCACTGTTACTGCTGATGCAAATGCTGATGTGACCGTTGGTCGCTTCACCTTGCTCACCAGTAAGACTGCAAGTGCAACTTTGGCAACTACCACCAACACCCTAAAGGTTAATGGCGCCAACAAGGCTGCAACTGCTGCTCTTGATAGCGACGACCTGACTATTACTTTAGCTTCTCCTGAAATCGTTGCCGCTGGCACGACTAAGACCTTCGAAGTTATTGCGACTGTAGGTGTTTCTGGTACTGGTTCTGAATCCATCACTGCTAAGATTGTTGAAGATACTCCTTTCGATTCTTTGACTGGAGCATTGACAACTGACTTAGACGGCAATTTCGCTTGGTCTGATGGCGCTTCCATCTCCGCTTATACTTGGGCTAATGGCTACAATGTACCCGGATTGGATACCCAGACCTGGACCTTGTCTAAGAACTAATATTTATTCTCTTTAGAGATTAGATATAGTCAAACAAAAAGACCCCCTTCACAGGGGGTCTTTTGTTATTCCTTTACTAATCCATTATTTGATGATAGTATTTGGCATTGTCCTTTGAAACAAATCAATCATCAAACCCTATAAACCTTGTAATCATGGAAGTATTAAATTTACTACTGGCTGCTCTAGCTTTTGTCGGTATTTACTCAATTGTGAGTATTTATCGACGCTATCCCTTTCAACCGGCTTTCCCTTGGCACTTTAAGCTCTTTATTTGGGCGGCGTGCATTTCTATCATTTTGTATTTTGTGATTATTCTCCTGGTCCACCTCGGTCTCATTAGCCTTGCCTATTGTGCCTATGTTTTCATGCCGGTAGCAATCATCTGTGTTGCCTCCGCGCTATATCATCACCATTTGATTGCGCAAAACAGGGTAATGAGCGCGACAATGGCTAGGGGAGCGAGTATTATGGTTCATGCTATTTGTCTGACATTGTTTATTCGCTATGCGTACAAATACTTGCAAGCGGATAAAGATCTTACGTTGATATATCTGTATGCCATGGAAATGATGGTTGTTCTCATCACTTTCTTCGTCCTTTCAAGTTTGAAGCTGGCGATAAGGCCAATATGTGCCTGCATTTCGCTACGCTTTAAATGCACTAATCGCATCATGGATTAGAAGAATATTTGACCCCTCATTAAGTAGGGGTTTTTTTATTGACAAAATTGCTTTCAGATTACAAAATATATAGTAAGGAGGGAATTCAATAATTTACATTAACTCTATGAAGGAAAATTTCAATGTAGAGGCCAATATTCTTGGCACACAATTAAATGAAGCCTTAGATCGAAAGAATCGTCGTCCGTTGGGTGAAACACCCGCTGATGAAGATGAAGAGATTGTTGATGCTAATAACCCTAAGTATGGATACAAAACGGTGGAAGATATTGCTGATAATTCATATGAGGGATTCGGGGAAGAAGAGGGAAGCGAGGAAGCAGATCAGGAAATTGAGGAAAGTTTTCCTGCTTCTGAGTTAGCCTCTAACCTGGCCGACTACAAGATTGAAGAATTAAATCCGGAAGTCTCTGGCCCCATCGGCGCTGCCTCTATTTCCGGCAGTGAGAAGACAATATCCATTAATCGTGAGGAAGGAAGAGAAAAGATAATGAGTGATGTGGAGGCGGTGAAGGATGTTGAAATGATGATGGAGGAAGGGGAGGAAGAGAAATATGAGGAACTTGTTGAATCAGCAGATAGCCGTATGCGGGCAGAAAGTTTCAGGAATGGCGGGCAGGGTAGTCGAATTAATGTGCGCCAAGAGGCTTTTCGTGAAAGCCATGCTGGTGATAATCTGAAGACTATGCCTGAAGCTAAGAAACAACGTAGTTTCAGGTCAATTATCCGCAATTTCATTAAGCCAAGTGCAAATTAGAAAAATATACAATATAAATAGACACCTAGCGGTGTCTATTTTTTATTATATTAGAATAATTTTGACAGAATTTAAGTAAAAACAGCAGTATTGACATAATCCTGATAATATACTAATGTTCTAGTAATTCTTTAACAATAACCTAAAAACTTCAAGCCATGAGCACCATGAACACGATGTTAGTTATTATTCTCGCGTTAGCGGGGATTTTCTTTTCAGTGATTGCAATCAGGACTGCCATTAAGGTGATGAGGCTGCAATCAGACCCTGGTTTTGCCAAAGCGGCTTTAATTCGAATCCTATGGTGTGCCGTGCCGGCCACCCTGCTGGCTTTGCAGTTAAGTACGATTGATAGTCGGGTATATACCGCTCTAATCGCCTATGTGGCCGCCACAAGCAGTCTTGTCCATTATCAATTGATTAAAAGGCGAATAGACTTTATGTATAAGTTTGGACGCTATAGTGCCACTCTGGCTAGTCTATGCCTGTCAGTTTCACTCATTATCTACCTCGACTTCAGGCTGAGCTCCTTCTTTGCCCTTTACGCCGTTATTTCTTCTGTTGGTTTTATAATGTCTTATAAAACCGCAGAACCAGTTTACAAAATTGATGAACAATCACTCACCTAAAAAAGTATAAGACATGATTTTTGTTGCTACAGTAATTCTGTTCTGCTACTTAATTAGCGTACAGTTGCGCATGAGTCGGTATGGCTCGAAAGAGTATATTCTCAGCCTGCTTTGGTTGGTGATAAAAATAGCGACCATTATTGGCTTCCCCCTGATGATGATAATCGTGTATTACGTTTCACGAGAAAAATTACCTCCTGAAGCACCGGTAATATATATTATCAGTTTCACTCTTGGTGTAATCGCTTGCTTTGTAACTGCCTTAATGCAGAGACAGTTACTATTGCAATCAATACAGCTGAACAAGAAGTATCGACCACTAAAGCTAACCCTTTCTATTTTGTTCTTTTTTCTCGGTTTCACGATGCTTATGTGGCAGATGATCGCCCCACTTAACGAGGTTTCTCAGCCCTTAGCGATGTATGACCTAAGGGTGATAATAACCTTTCTGT
>PHAH01000060.1 GCA_002841655.1 Candidatus Falkowbacteria bacterium HGW-Falkowbacteria-2 | reverse complement strand
GCGATGGGTCTTGTTCCAAATATTCTCAGATGATAGTGTCCATGGAGTTTTTATACCTACAAACCAATTGCGTTTTATTTTACCAAAGTAGTTGCCCATAACCAGGAAGAGGATGCCAATTAAGCTGGGAATAACGACGCCAACGTTTATGTCATAGACAAGGTTATAGAAGGTGGCGACTACAAACACGCCGGTCATCACGAACAGAATCGCGTCTTTTATCATTCGATATACTCCGGTAAACTCTGCATATCTTTCTTTTTTAGGATCAAGATAAGGCAGAACGATAAACATAACATAAAGACCAACCAGTAAAGCTGGGAAAAAGATTGAATGGAAAAGTCTACTTGACCAACCATCAACCTCACCGGCGACATTCCAGTGCGAGGCAACTCGTTCTGGTAATTGCGGATAAGCCCAAATGCTTAAGCCGATTGCTAGCACTATTAATAATAGTGCGAGCCATTCTGTTTTTAGTGTTAACTTGTTCATATTATTTGTTATTCGGCTTTTTTTTGCCGATGAATTTAATCAAAGCTTCACTGATTTCTTCAAGCACGCTGAGGTTTAGGCTATAGATTATCTGTCTTCCCGAACGTCGTGCGCTCACGAGTCCGCAACGCTTAAGGATATCGAGATGATGAGAAAGAGTCGGTAGTGTGATGTTTAGATTTTCAGCAATAACTGAAACTGGTTGCTCACCCTGACGGAGAACATCTAATATCGCTTGTCGGTTGGGATCAGAGAGAGCGGCAAAGGTTTGGCTAAAGGACATATAGTTGTATATTTAGATATATATCTAATTATATACTATTATTCTACCTATGTCAAGAAGGTCTTTATTTTTCGGCTATTTTGCGATATTATATATATTATATGATTAAATCTCAGACCTACATCAGTCGTGATCCGGGAGATACTTTTGCCTTTGGACGAGTCTTCGCCTCTTCTTTACATGGTGGCGAGGTTCTGGCATTGTATGGGGACCTTGGTTCTGGTAAAACTGCCTTTGTGCAGGGTTTAGCAGCCGGACTTGGAGTGAAGCAAACGGTTAATAGTCCGACTTTTCCAATAATGAATATATATACAGTAAAGAATGGCAAGGTTAAGAGATTGTGTCATATCGACACCTATCGTCTAGCGAGCGGTGGCGAGTTAAGTGAGATTGGCGCCATTGATTATGTCGGAGCATTTGATACTGTAACGGCTATTGAGTGGGCCGAGAAGGCCGAGTCCTTGATGCCAAAAGAGATAGTGAAGATACAGTTTGAGGTGATAGGTGAAAATGAGCGAAAGATAACAATAGTGGCCAAATAAATCGATATAAAAAAAGAGCCTCCTGAACAGGGGGCTTTTTGTTAATACTTTTACTCATTTTAGGACATAATTGATGCCCTTCTTTCAACTTCGATACACAATCTGACAATTTCTCGATCAGTTATTTGCAAGTGACCGGTATCAAGGGAGAGTCTTTCGATAGCTGATTTGAACTTAAGCAGATTGTCCGGAGCTTTGACGGAGTTATCGTCTTCGTAAACTTTTCGAGCCGCTGATTTGTAAAAATCATTGGCGACTTCTTTGGCGATGCTCCGAATTTCAGGATCAGCCTCAATGACTTTAATGAGTTGTTTCATTCTGTGTTTTTTTTCGTTCTACCAGGTTAACTTTCACGGGTTTTTCTCTGCAATAACTGCAAAAGCTCACAGTGAAGTAATAGCGGCTAATCTCGTCGATTAAAGTTGCTGATTTTTTGGCTAGAGGTAACAGCTTTTGTGCGTGTTTCAGGTCTATTTCCTTTACTGTCCCGCACTGAGTGCAGGCATGATGGGTTACTCCTTTTGGCCATTCATAGGGGGCTTGAACCTTTTGCTCAATTTGCTTGTTAACGTTCTTCTTGGAGAGCTCGTGTCTAGGAATCTTTCTTATCGATCCCAGCAGTAATGTTTTCATTACACGGTTGTTTGGTTTATACTCAGTTTAAAATCTTTTCTTATTTTTTCTATTTTTTAGATCATCCGACAGGGTCTCAATCACTCTGTTTGCCTCACTATCTATCCGCTTCTCAAATTCTTCCCTATCAAATAATTCAGATTGCTGATCAAAAACATCGCGGTCCTTATTACTAACAATCATAACCAGATTAGCTTTCGGTTGGGATTTTTCGTGCTGACTAATATCGATTGTGGCGCAAGCAATTTCTTTGCCTTCTTGATTGTAAAGTTTAATGAAGGCGTCAACTCCATGCTTAGTATCTAAGTGAGAGCCAACCACCGTAAAAAATTTTACTTGGAAACCTTCGGCAAGTTTATTACTGATATTATTAATCAAAGATGAGGCAAATAACGTTTTTGGTTTTGATGGATCACCGGGCTGACATTTTTCAACTAATTTCATCGCATCCGCGTACTTGATGTAGGAGTCGCTGTTCAGTGTCTGTAAATATTTCGATTTTTCATCATACTTTGCCATCATTGCCCTTTCGACATCTTCTGTTGTGCGGAGCGGTTTTGTTTGGGGGCTCAGTAATTCTTTCGCAACAAGACCGTAGTTTGTTTTATCAATCGTATTGAAAAACTCATGTTCCAAGAACGTGCCTCGATTCTCGATACTATCTCTTCTTGGCATCTCGTTGAACATATTTTTATTGGCGCCAGTTGCGCCAGATCAAGGCGATAACACCGATACTAATCATGGTGTCTGCTAAATTAAAAATCGTGAAATATTTGAGGTCGAAATAATCGACAACGGCCCCATATAAGTAGCGATCTAGTATATTACTTATAGCACCAATTAATATAAATGTCAAGAGTAAGAGAGTTAGGTTTGAGGCGCTTTTCTTTAATTTAAGGTAAAAAATAGTTATTAGCAGGCAAAGGATTATTAGGGACAAGATGATTGTCAACCATTCTCCGCCGAATGTTAGCGAAAAAGCTACTCCGGTATTGGGAACGTAGCGGAATTGGAGCCAATTACCTAGTATCGGTGTGCTTATGCCTTGGCCCCGGGCAATAGCGGCTGTTTTTAGCAAGCGATCGCCTATAAAAAACATAGCTATGACGCTCGGTCCAGCTATGTTTTGAAGTATTCTGCTATTTAAAAGCTTATTCATTCTCTTGAAGCTCAGTTTTGCACTTGATACAAGCACTGGCAACTGGGCGGGCCTGAAGTCTTTTAGGGGCAATCGGCTGTCCGCAATACTTACAAATGCCATAAGTGCCGTTTTCAATACGTTTAAGGGCACCTTCAATATCAGACAAGGTCTTTTCAAGGACTTTTTCTGTGGCGGAATTAGCGGTATAATCACTGATTTCCTGGGCATTTTCATCAGGCTTGCTGCCATATTCCGGAAACTTTGAAGACATATGATCAGCTTCATGCGGATCTTGGCGAGCAATATCTTCCAGGGTATCTAAAATCTCCTGTTTTCTGTTTAATAATTCTTTTTTGATGTCGGTTAAAACGCTGACGTCGATAGTTTTGTCCATATTCTTATTGATTTCTCTTAGAGTAATAAAAGAAAACCACACGGGTTCCATCACTATTATTATAGCAAAAACGCGAAAAAATGCAACTAGCAGGGCCTATAACTAAAGATTATGAAATATCTTATACTGAGTACTGAACTTGCAGCTTGGTTAAGTCTTCAAGAACCTCTTGAGCGTGCTGCGAAGGTTTTACACTGGGGTAAGTCTTGGCAATTTTGCCATCGGGGTCGATTAGGTATGAAATACGCTTCACATCGCCGTCTGCTCCGTAATCAGCGATTATTTTCTTGTCAGGATCTGATATAAGGGTGAAAGGTAGCTCATGTCGGGTGGCAAACCGGGAGTGACTCTGCACGGAGTCAGGGCTAACGCCGATGACGACAGCATTAATTTCTTCAAAATCGGAAAAATTGTCTCGAAGCTGGCAAGCTTCCTCAGTGCAGCCGGGTGTACTGTCTCGTGGGTAGAAGTACAAAAGTATCCAAGAATCTTGATACTGAGATAAGTTGTGCGTTTCGCCGTTCTGATCAACTCCTTCAAAAGATGGCGCTTTTGTTCCTATTTGTAGCATATGATTTTGTGCTTAGTTTATAAGAACAGACTGATTTAAGTGGGATTATTATAGCACAAAAAATGCCTTTTGTTAAGCCTGGATGAAAGCCGTTATTTTCTCTTTTATCCGATCGTGCTTAGTTAAAAGCAGGTGGCCGCCCTCGGGAAGTATGAATTTTTCTGAATTAGGAATAACGGTTGCCGCAAAGTCAGCGTTGCTAGATGATATTAGACCATCATCAAGAGCATGAATCATCAAAGCTCTTGCTCTGATCGTTTTCATCTCTTCCACATTTAGTCTTTTTAATGAGCGATCATTCCACATGCCGCGTAAACGGTTCTTCAGGGAGCCGGCAGTTGTGAACATGAATCTAACAAAGTGTTCATCTTCTTTATTTAATTGAGTCAGGAAATTTTCTGATAAAGGGAGGCGAGTGTTGGAACGGTTTCTTATAAACATCGCGGCGAGTCCGTAGAAAAAATCAGAGCGGGCTATGAGAGAAAAGAGGCGATGTAGTTTTACTCCTTCGTTTAAGGTGACCACACCCATGGCGGCGATAAGGATTAAGCCATCACAGGCGTCAGGATATTCAATGGCAAATTCAGTGACAGAGGGGCCGCCAGCTGATAAACCGGCGACATAGGCTGACTCTATTCTCTCCGCATCCAGAATCATTTTATAGACAGCCGCCTGCTTCTTGTTATTAGGATTACTGGGCATCGCGCTACCTAAATAACCAAAGCGAGAGACGGCGATAACCCGGCATTCTGGAAAAAAACGCTCGGCAATCAATCGTCCTTGATCGTCACCTCCACCGGAACCGTGCGCTACCAATAGAACTGGACCTTGTCCATGGATGGAATAGCGCATTAATCCAAAAGGAGTTTTTAAACTTTGTATTGTTACGTCATTGTTACTCATATTATAATTATACCACGAGCTATTCTAAATGCGCCAAAAGTCTCCCCATATGGGGAGACTTTCATATTTACAAGGAGTGGGTTATCGGATAGCGCCACTATAGGCGCTGGCGCGCACAATATCCCAGTCCGCTGTTCGTCTCGTCAGACGAT
>PHAH01000059.1 GCA_002841655.1 Candidatus Falkowbacteria bacterium HGW-Falkowbacteria-2 | reverse complement strand
TTCCCAAGCTGCTTGTTTCTGTCCGGCGGTTAAGTTAAAGGGCAAGGCTTGCACAAATTGCCGCGTCATCATTTCCTGGAAATCAATCTTCGGTGCCGGCTTGTTCTTTAACTCCTGCTTAATCATTTGTGAGCGCAGCTGACGTAAGAACAACTCGCTGAAGCCAAGACGCTTCCTGGCTTCTTGAGCTTCTTCAATATTTTCCGGGAAGTGTGCTTGCTTGATGGCGACAGGCAAAGAGAGGAGCTTCAACTCTTTCAACAAATTATCTGGTAACCACTCCGTCATCTTCTCAGTGGCAGGCAGGGCTTGGTTAATTAAAAAACGTAGTTGTTTTTGAGTAAGGTCAGAACTAAGATGATATACGGGCACCAACCCTTGAGTGTGAATTAGTCCACCAGGACCAATCTTTTCATATTGGGGGGCAATGAGGGACAGCTGTCCGTAGCTTTCCGCGGTTTTCCCGGCAAGCGATACTTTATCGCCGGCTTTTAAATTCTGAGCGATGAAGGGTTGATTGAACCACACCACTTTTATTAGTCCTGTATCATCACTCACCAAGGCTTCGGTCAGCTGACGGCGCTGACGAGCACTACGTTTGTTTTGAATCATTTCAATCGTACCGGCAATGCTGACATTTTGTCCGGCATCGACCTCATCAATGGGAGTTACTTTAGTGAAGTCGTCATAGCGAAAAGGGAAATATAAAAGGAGGTCTTGGACCGTTTCTAGTCCGAGCTTCTTGAGAGTTTGAGCTGTGGTTTTGCCGACTCGGTTAAGAGCCGACAAGGGGACGCTAAGTAGCATGGTTTTAAAAAAATAAGCGCCAATGAAGCGCCTATTTATTAATCAATTGATGTGCCCCCACCAGGAATCGAACCTGGATTACAAGATCCGCAATCTTGCGTTCTATCCATTAAACTATAAGGGCTATAATCGAAATTATACGATAGGCGAATTATACTATAGCCTTAGTAATTTCGTCAACTCTTCCGATAAAGGCGGGGAAATACGGTCTAAATCCTCATTTAGGTATCGGACTAAGTAGTTGCGAACGGTGAGCGGGTCCTGTCGGCGCAAAGGAATAGACAGGCGCGGCATCATTTTATTTGAAAATTCGAGGTACAGGTTTTTGACACTTTGACGCGGTTTATATAACACACAGAATTGTTTGATTTCGTCATAGTCATGAAAACGGCGACCAATATGAATCCCTTCTGGGCCGAGCTTAATCGTCACCATCTTTGGGTCACGACCATCATTTACCACCATAATTGCCATTGAAATGAAGATAATGAGGGCAAAGAGGAAATTGGAGTTGGCGCCAAGGAAAACAATACTCCAGTTTGCAATCGTAAAGAAAGAGAAGAATAGGCAAATGAAGACAAAAACGGCAGCGCCGATGTACCAGTTGCGGCTTCTTTCCGGCTTTTTATACTCTGGCACTTGCCATTCAATGAAATTCACGTTATTGTTGGTTTCAGGCATATTTGTTTGACAATGGGGATGAGATTTTATATAGTGATTGTAACATAAATTCTAAAATATTAGAATAATATGGGAGGCGCTGATTCTATTTGGTGTCCTGAAAGAGAAGTATAATTTAATAGTTTTGGAGAGGTGGCTGAGCGGCTGAAAGCGGCAGGTTGCTAACCTGTTATACGTGTAACAGCGTATCCGGGGTTCGAATCCCCGCCTCTCCGCAGATTGAAAAATAGCTCTGAAAGGGGCTATTTTTGATAGGTATGTTTGAAATATGGGGCGATGTGTTATAATTTTATATATGAAACTGACAGAATCTACAAATAAGGATTTAAATTGGGACCAAATTAATGACCTCAGATTTTCCGTTGGCTGGCGCAATAAAAGAGGAGAGGAGAAATGGCGCGAGACTTTAGATAAGTCATCTTTTGTTTATAGCGTTTTCGATGATAGTAAGTTGATTGGCATGGGCAGAATCGTTGAAGATGGGGTCATGTGCATGTTATATGATATTGTTGTGCATAAAGATTATCAGGGCAAAGGAATAGGAAAAATGATAATGAATAATCTATTAGCGTTTACCGAGGAAAAGAAATTTAGCTATATCAACTTATTCGTTGAGCCAGAGAATAAAGCTTTTCTAATCCCTTTCTACAATAAATTTGGCTTTGAACTAGTTGATACAGGTATGCGGCTTAAATAATCGTCCGGCTAGGCCTCACCCTCTCTGCACTTTTATAGATAACCCTAAAATTAGGGTTATTTTTTTATTTTAACTTTGAGAGCATCCGGAGGGAATTGTGATATAATTAATGAATAGAGCTGTTAAATAGAATAAGTAGTTTCATGAAGACAGAACAATTTTCGATTAAATTATGCTCTCAGACAACAGGACGCGTCCTGTTGATTATTATCTATAGCTTTTTAATTAGTGTCTTTATTATTTTAGGTCTTATGTTTACATGGAGCGATGGTAAGCCCAAGCCATTCTTGGATGCGGACGGCAATCCGTTGGCGGGCAGTTTGTCCGAAAAAATTCTTGTTGATATTAATGGCGTAAAGCAGGGGATGTTTATCAAGAGTAAAGACACCAATAATCCCGTGCTACTTTTTGTACATGGCGGACCGGGCATGCCTGAGTATTGGCTCACCCAAACTTATCCCACGGGACTTGAAGATCGATTTACAGTAGTTTGGTGGGAACAGCGGGGAGCGGGTCTTTCTTATAGTTCAGATATTCCCGCTGAAACAATGAATGAAGAGCAGTTCGTCTTGGATACACTATCTGTGACCAATTATTTGCGCAATCGTTTTAATAAGGAAAAAATCTACTTGATGGCACATTCCTGGGGTAGCTATATCGGTATTCAAGCTGCAGTGCGTGCACCTGAGCTGTACTACGCTTATGTCGGCATGGGGCAGGTTTCAAATCAGATTAAATCAGAGCAATTAGCTTACGAATATGCGCTCGATTTTTTTAAAAAAAATGGCAACACCGGCATGGTGAGAAAACTTGAAGCTGCGCCACCTACTATTACAGCCCCTTTGCCCAGTGCATATAATTCTTTGCGCGATGAATATATGCATAAAGCGGGCATTGGCACGACACATGGAATGAAATCAGTTATTACTGGAATTTTTTTGCCATCATGGCGTTTTCGTGAATATACATTGAGCGAAAAGTTCAATCTGTGGCGTGGCAAAATAATTTCCCGTTCTGTTAGCTTAGGTCTATGGGATAAAATGCAATCAACGGACTTGACCCAGCTGGTGACAAAACTTGATATTCCAGTGTATTTTTTTGAGGGTGAGCATGATTATACATGTGCTTACCCTTTGGCAAAAAAATACTTTAATAAACTTAGTGCACCAGTGAAGGGTTTTTATACCTTTGAAAATTCGGCTCACAGCCCGATATTTGAAGAGCCTGAGAAAGCATTAAGGATTTTACAGGAGGATGTGCTACCCGGAACAAATAAGCTTTCTGATATTCAATAGATTTATTAAATTTTTTTATTGCCCGGAGACGTTCCAGTAGGTTTTATGTATATTTAATAATGTGTATAATATAGGTAACTATTAAAAACATTAAATCTATGAACAACGAAAAAGAGTGTTGCCCAAAATTTGATCCCACGCCTTGGGATGGAAAAGAAATTGTCTGGGAGGGAAAGCGATTCCTTAAAGATAAGGTTTGCTGCTTTCTTTATGTGCCCCTAAATTTTGGTGGGGCAATGACTCGGCTAATGAAAAAGGTGGAAAAAGTTGGCGCTCAAGTTCCAGATAATGTATGTCTATCCGATCAGGTTTCAAAGTGGAAGATGAATTTATTATTAGCGGTTGATAAGGAGGTTGAAGGCGCCGAAAGCGAGATTATCAGTGGTCGTTTTCTGAGCAAAGTCTATGAAGGCAACTTCCGTGATGTGGGGAAATGGATGGCAGATGCCAAGACCTCGGCCGAGGCGAATAAGAACACGGTTATCAAGCAGTATATGTGGTATACGACTTGCCCTAAATGTGCCAAAAAATATGGTAAAAATTACGTGGTAATTTTTTCGCAAATTGCTTAATAACTCATCAATCCTCACCCGTATTGACAGAATAATATTGCCATGATAGTTTTTAGACTGCTATTGTTTGTTTTATTACTTAAAGTTGAGGGCCGATCATAAGATCGGGAGGTTGGGTGAATGCAGGGGTTGCTGGTTACGACTAGCAGCCCTTTTTTAATATGTTATAATGATAACTCTATAATATATAATATATGCAAAGAAAAAATGTAATTGGCGTCTTTATCGCAGTTGCCCTTCTATTAATGATTCCATTGTTAGCCATGCAGTTTAATAGTGGGTTTGTCTGGAGTTTGGGTGACTTTATTATCGCTGGCATCCTCTTGCTTGGGGCTGGCCTCACTTACGAATTTGTTTCAAGCCGCTCAAAAAGCATCATCTATCGTTTTGCAGTCGCAGGGGCTATTGGTTCTTCCTTGTTCCTTATCTGGGCCAATCTGGCAGTGGGCTTAATTGGCAATGAAAATAATCCGGCTAATGTTTTGTTTTACCTTGTCATCATGGTTGGTATAGTTGGCGCGATTCTATCACGCCTCAAATCACGGGGCATGGCGCGGACCATGTTTGCGATGGCTACTACTCAAGTCCTAGTCCCGGTTGTCGCCTTCTTAATCTGGCGCCCAGAGTTTAATGCGGGCGTTGTGCAAGTATTTGGCGTTACCGTCTTCTTTGCCTTCCTGTTCTCAGCTTCTGGATTGCTATTCCTCCAGGCAAGTACAGCGGATCCTGTTAAGTCTTAAAGTTCGATAATTTGACCATAATAAAAGACCTGCTTCATGCAGGTCTTTTGATATAAAACTAGGCTTACAGGTGCTTCTTTATTTCGGCATAAACTTCTTCAATGCTTAGCTCGCCGTTAATCTCAATGAGCTTACCGCGGGAGCCGTAGTATTCTTTTAAAGAGGTGGATTGGGTGTTAAAGACGTCCATTCTGTTCTTAACTGCAGAAGCATCCTTGTCATCTTCTCGTCCTCCGTCCTTGGAGCGGTCTTCTATTCTTCTTAGCGCTTCTTCGGGGGAGATATTGAGATAGAAGAAGGCATCCACTTCTAAACCGATTTCAGTGGTAATGCCACGAAGCATTTCGGCCTGGGAAAGAATGCGAGGGAAGCCATC
>PHAH01000058.1 GCA_002841655.1 Candidatus Falkowbacteria bacterium HGW-Falkowbacteria-2 | reverse complement strand
GGCCTAAGAAAGAGACGATATCTTTTTCATCATCGATAATCAAGATTTTCATAAAAAAATTGTTACGCTCTCTAATTTGGAGCTTTATGAAAATTATATCCTAAGGCCCCTAAATTATTTTTAACGTTTTTTCACGAAAAAGTATCATCACCGACAATAGACAGTCCGCTCGCTATCATTTATAATAAAATCAGCAATAAAATATATGGCTAAGATAAAATTAAGCAATCAAGAACCGAAAGGGACAAGCGACTGGCTACCGTCCGAATTTGCGATACGCAATTACATTTTTTCAACTTGGCGACAAGTTTGTCGTAGCTACGGCTTTGAAGAGTACCTCACCCCGCTTGTTGAGTCAGCTGAAATATATCGAGCGAAATCAGGTGAAGATGTTGGTGGAAAGGAACTTGTTACTTTCACTGATCTTGGTGGGAGAGAATTATGTATTCGTCCCGAAATGACCCCTTCCGTTACTCGGCTTGTTTCTAAAGTATATGCCTCCTCACCGAAGCCGATTAAGTATTTTTCGATTGCTAACTTCATGCGTAATGAAAAGCCACAGCGCGGACGTAATCGTGAGTTTTGGCAATTGAATTGTGATATCTTTGGGAGCGCATCCCTGGGAGCTGATTTGGAAATACTGCAATTGTCACTAGACATCATGCGCGCTTTTAAGGCTCCTGACGATTCATACGTCCTTCGTCTTAATAGTCGCCGCTTACTCGATAATCTGTTACCTGTGTTCGGTCTTGAGGGCGAAAGAGCGCCAATTTTCCGCATCCTTGATAAGTATGGAAAGTTGGGCGCCGATGAATTTGAACGTCGCTTAGTTGAGGTCGGAGCTAGTGTTGATTCGGCTAAACAAATATCAGCCTTTATGGCTGGTGAGTCTGAGGATATATTTAACGCTGCTCTTGAAAAAAATGAAGAGTTGAAAGCAGCTAAGCAAGAAATTGATTTTGTATTAAACCAACTAAAAGCCCTCGGCTATAATCAAGCAAAGTTTGACCCTACACTCATTAGAGGCTTCGATTATTATGACGGCCTTGTGTTTGAGGTATTTGATAGCAATCCCGATAACCGTCGCGCTTTATTTGGCGGCGGACGCTACAATGGTTTAGCTGAAATATTTGGCGGCGAAAGATTTCCGGCCGTCGGTGTCGCCCCTGGCGATGAGACTACTCGCCTCTTCCTGGAGAGCTGGGGCCTGCTTCCAACAGAGAAAGACGAAAGATATTATTTACCACTACTAGATTCCTCTTTGTTAGCTGACACTCAACGCTTAGCAACAACTCTTCGGGCGGAAGGCAAGCAAGTTTTATTTGCCTTTGAACCACAGCGTCCGGGCAAGGCTCTGGAGTTTGCTAATAAGCAGGGAATAAAAAATGTAATTATTTTTGGCAGCGAGGAAAAGGCCAAGGGAGAATATAAATTGAAAGACATGGAAAACGGAATCGAAACTAGCTTGAAGTTGCCCAAATAAACTATTGACAATATATCCAAAATATCCTAGGATAAAGAAGATTACTCGACGCGGTAATCTTTTTTGTTTTTTAACAAGTGAACTAACGCATCATATAAACCTATAAACCAGTTATCATGGAAAGCCTTATTTTAGATTTGATTGGGCCAGTACTGCCGATTTCTCCCAGTATCGATAAATTTCGTGAAGCCGCTCAGCTTTGTGAGCTTTCACCCCCTACCACTCTGTTTTTAAGAAAGCATTGGGATCGAAACCTGGAAACAGACTTCATTTTGGAAATTGCAAAAAGAATGGTCTGGAGCAAGGCTCAAATGCAGGAAGTATTAGAAATGTATGTTTGTCTCTTAAATAAGCTCACCTTTCCAAGTGATCCGAAGTTAAGAAGAACCATGGAGGAGTTGGCGGGGAAATATCGACTAGGATTAATAACTAATCAAAGTCATGAATTTCTTGAAAGACACCTATCAGTACAAGATGTTGATGTAAAAATGTTTTCACATATTTGCGTCACCAGTAATCAGCTGCGTAAACCTAATCCGGCGGTATTAGATTCATTTAAGAGTCTTGGCTTCAATCCCGACACTAGCGTGTATGTAGGTGACTCAGTTGATTATGACTACAAAACCATCGTCAACGATCACTCAAAATACAAATTCATCGCTATTAAAGGCGGGGCTGATGACGGTTGCGATTTCCGTTTAGCGGGCGTGGCTTATAGACTAATCTTAAATAGATTAGACGAGCTTCCGCAAATAATGAGAGAGATTTAGTATCTCTATGTTAATAAAGCAAAAGCGCCTCTTAGTTTGAGGCGCTTTTTTCTTTTTGTTTAAAGGGGGCGAAGCTGAGGCGATGAATGGGGCAGGGCCCAAATTCTTTTATCTTTTCCATATGTCTTTTTGTGCCGTAGCCCTTGTGTTTTCCAAACTCGTATTCCGGAAATTGCTTATCGGCTTCGGCCATTAACCAGTCTCGACTGACTTTGGCGATGATGGAGGCGGCGGCTATCACAAAAATTTTCGCGTCGCCATCGATGACGGTTTGTTGGGTGATGTCTAATCCAGGCACTTTGGCGTTTCCATCAACTAAGATATAGTCTGGCTTGATTGTGAGCTTATTTATCGCCTGTTGCATGGCTGAAAGAGTGCTTTGCAGGATATTTATACGGTCGATGGCATGATTATTCACCACACTTATCTCCACAGCTAAAGCTTTTTGCTTAATTACACTAAACAACTTTTCGCGACACTTAGCAGTGAGTTTTTTTGAATCGGCAACTAGACGAAGTTCATCGGTATCAATTGAAAAATCAGGACCAATCACAACACAGGCGGCGACAACAGGGCCAGCCAGCGGTCCGCGCCCAGCTTCATCTAGTCCGCCGATGAGCCTGAAGCCCTGATTGAAAATATTTTGTTCGAATTCCAAGTCTAACATGCTTCAATTATAGCAACATTTATTAAATGAATAAATGAGACTTTACAAACAAAATACCTTGTGGCACTCTATTAACAGTATTGGCCCGGATGGCGGAATTGGTAGACGCGCTAGCTTCAGGTGCTAGTCTTCGCAAGAGGGTGGGGGTTCGAGTCCCCCTTCGGGCACAACAAAAATATAGGTCGTTTAGCTCAGCTGGTTAGAGCGCTGCATTCACATTGCAGAGGTCAGTGGTTCGAGTCCACTAACGACCACAAAAAGAGCGCATGTAATGATGCGCTCTTTCTATTGACAAAATCGGACAAATCGTATTAGTATTACCTCATTGTTCACTTAATAATCAGAGATAATGAAAGACTTTGAAAAGCAACTCCAAGAAACAAAGAAGTATCTGGAGGCACAGTTACAAGAATTGAAGTTAAGTTATAAGAGTAGACTAACTGATGCGGTTTCAATGGCATGTTCAGAGATCCAGGCCAGGGTTGAGGAGTCAAATAAGCTCGCCTTAGATATGTTTAATAAGGAAAAGGAGCTTATTGAAAAAAGCAAAGATATCCTACCCGAGTCAACTTTTACAACTCAGATAGAAGTCGCTGAAAAAAGGCTTGCTAGTATACTGGAACTCAATAAATCAATGCTGGATAAGTTTATTTCTGATCAGAAAAGTCTGTTGGATTGCTGGTCAGCATAGAAAATGTACGCAAGGGCACATGAAATACGTGTCCTTTTTATTTTTGATCACATGCTTATAAGAAAAGAAAAAAGGAGCACATGTGTTATGTACCCCTTTTGTTGAACCTAACGCCGTATCCCAAAAGTAGCAGCTTTGTGTTTAGAGTTAAGTCCAATACTCTGAAATTTATTCTGCCGGATAATTATACTATTAAACGTAGTCATTGTCAATCACTCTTTAAGGCCTCAATTGACCCAGATTGAACCTAAATTTGGTGCTTAGATTAGATTTTTTCTGGCTTTATGGTAAAATAGGAGGGTCATACATCTAATTTTAAACATATGGACAAACGATATCTATTTCTATTAATCGGAATTATAATAGTCGTTTCGGCCGTCGTCTTGCGTGTAGGTGCTAGTAATCGTTGGGTTTGCCAGGACGGTGAGTGGCAGAAACGGGGCAATCCCAGCGTCAATAAGCCCCAAACTGCTTGTTCTGATGAATGGTCAATTGAACATGAGTTAAAAGCCCTTTCCGCTTTATTAGGCAAACAACCGCCGGAGAGTCCAGTGACACCTGCGCCACCTATAGTGAATGAGCCAATAGCAACCTCCACTGATTCCGAAAAACCACCAGTTCAAGTTGAGTTGATAGCACCGGAAGTTAATGGCTTAATTTCTAGCCCTTATACCGTGCGAGGACGCGCTCACGGCTCTTGGTTCTTTGAGGCCGTTTTGCCGGTCGTCCTTACTGATGGGGACGGCACTGTCTTAGTGCAAACATACGGAACGGCGGTCGGAGATTGGATGGTTGATGGCTGGGTTGAGTTTACTTCTGATTTAGAGTTCGACGCCTTGGGCGCCGAAAGTGGATATTTAATTATAAAGAAAGATAATCCCTCCGGCCTGCCGGAACATGATGCGCAAGTATCGTTCCCAGTTCGTCTCGCTCAATGATATGAAGATCGAATACTTACCCGGTATTGTTCCGGGACAGAAAATTGACTTAAGTAAATTTAGTGAGGCGCCGAAGTTACGGGTGGAAAAGCTGCAGCAATTATTTGCTAATCGCTTGGCTGCTAAGAGCTTAGAATATAATCAGAAATTTGGACAAGAGTGGCTGAACGCTGACGGTACCGTCAAACATTTTGACCACCCCGACCGTGAAGAGGACGAACGTTTGGTGATAATGCAAGAAAAACAATGGTCCAAGGAAGTGGGAAAAAGTATCGAGACCTGGAAGAGAGATAAGGAGCGTGATCCGTCCTCTTTAACCGAAATGGGTCTAACCGTTTGTTTGCAGCGACTCTTGCCTGAGCGTTTTATGGTGGTGAGAAGCTCCGCCTATGATGATTACAACAATGGTGTTGATCAGTTGATTATCGATAGAGAAACGGGCATGGTTGTGTGTGGTATTGACGAGGTTATTGAAAGAACTGGTGACACGGGGCCAAGTAAGAAGGAAGAGAAGGTAAGGAACAAGATGCAGAAAGGTGGAGCCAAGGTGAAATACGGGGCGCGTGTAGTTGAGGGTAAGCTTGTCCTTGGTAGTATCGGCCGCGTACCTGCGTTCTATATATCTCTAAGTAAATCAGACCTTGTAAAGTTGGGAGCAGCTCTGGAAGAGGAGGA
>PHAH01000057.1 GCA_002841655.1 Candidatus Falkowbacteria bacterium HGW-Falkowbacteria-2 | reverse complement strand
TCTTTCTTCACGCTCTATAATCTCATCCACGATGGAATCAAAAGTAGATAAATCTTGTATTTTCATATATCTATCTTAGTTTAGCTCAGACCTTTTGTCAAAAGCCAAAACAGGTATAATTATGGATTATTTAGAGCTTTTTTATCATATACCCGCCCGCTAAACGATAGCCAAGTTTTCGATAATATCCCCTTACACCTATCCCGGAAATAACCGCCACTTTCCCCGCTTTATCTTGCGTGGCAATTCGCTCCGCTTCCTTCATTAAGCGCTTTCCTAGTCCATGATGTTGGACGCTTTTTTGACCACCAACTGGTGCCAGCTCTCCATAGACGTGCAGCTCGCGAATAATGGCAGGAGCAATTGGGCTATGAACATCGATTCTCAGACGACAGAAGCCATAGATAGTTTCACCATCAAGGCTGTCGAAGCTAATGAAATATTCCATGCCATCAGAGGCTGGATATGATTGCACATTTAAGACGTGGTCACCGATAGCTGCGGTTTTAGGCTCCCGGCAACGGATACATCTACAGACAGCTCCTTGCTGCTGCATGACCTGTCTTAAATTCGTTATCTTATTACCAGCAATAATGGATTCAGCTGGAATGTCTCGAATCAAGCGAATAATACGAACATACGGCGGAACCAAGGCTTTGCATTTTAGGATTAGATTTTGCAGCACCTTATCTGAATACGGCTTATATTTTCCAGCTTTGTACCATTTATATAACAGACTGCCTTTAGTGACGACGGTTGGATAGAATTTTATTTGATCTGGCTGAAATCTGGCATCGGTAAATAATGAGGAGAACAATTTTAGATCTAACCGCGGGTTCGAACCTGGTAAAGCCGGCATTAAATGATAGGTTATCTTAAAACCATATTGTTTTAACATCGTTGTTGCCTGAGAAATAGCGGCAACACCGTGTCCGCGACGATTTATCTTTAATATTTCGTCATCCACCGCCTGTACACCCATTTCAACCCGGGTACAACCAAGTTCACGCATCTGCTCTAGTTCCTTTTTATTAATATAGTCTGGTCTTGTTTCCAGAGTAAGGCCGATGATGCGATAACGGGCATTCTCATTTCGCTTTTGCTCCTTTAACATTAGCGACTTCAACTCACTTAACTTAATATCTTGAGGATAGGGAGAATTAGCAAGTTTGCCTTGAGTGCGATAGTCATTTGCTGCCTTAAAGCTATTCGCTATGTACCAGTATTTATACTTATCAGGCAAATAACTCCAGGTTCCACCAATCACAATCACCTCCATTTTTGTTGGTTCATGGCCGTTGTTTTCAAGGGCGCGTAAACGGGACGCAACCTGAGTATAGGGATGATAATTACAACGGATAGCGCGCATTACCGCTGGTTCATTAGCGAGGTAACTGACCGGAACATCCGTTTCTCTTGGACAATAGGCACACGTACCGGGGCAGGGGTAGGATTTAGTTAAAATGGCAATCGGCGCGATTCCTGAAAGAGTGCGAACCGACCTTTTACGTAGTAAATATTCAAAATCAAGGCTAGGCTTAAGCTTCTTTTCCTTAACTAATAGCTTATATTCGCGAATTATTTCATCATTCCGAATAGAGTCTAATTTATATTTCTTCGTAATTATTCTTTTTAAAGACGACAACTCATCCCGGCTCTGTACGGAATCAACACCTTCTCTGATTAGCTCATGAATTGCCTGGACCATATTTTTAGGATATAATAACGGTATAATTATAGCAAATATTTGTAATTTTTTTACTATGACCAACAAACTCAAGGCGCTTATCGCGACCACAGCCGCCATCCTCCTGTTCGCACCCTTTATTGCGGATGCAGCCGAGGTAAAATCGCAAAATAACATCTACGTGCCCGAAGGGCAGACAATCGACGGCAACTTATACGCTGCCGGAAACAATATCACGATTGACGGAGAAATAAAAGGCGACCTTATTGCCGCCGCCCAGACTATAACTGTTAATGGCCGTTTAGATGGCGATCTAATCGCCGTCGGTCAGACAATTACCGTTAACGGGGAAGTAAACGGCAACATCCGAATCGCGGCTAACAGCGGTAGTTTAAATGGAGCAGTAGCTAGAAATGTAAACTTTATTGGTAATTCGATATCTATAGGCAAGAATGCTCGGGTTGGTTGGGATTTACTCAGCGCAGCAATGAACACTGATATTATGGGTGTCATTGGTGGTAATGTTTACGGCGAAGGCGACAATATCATTCTCTCGGGTAAGATTGGAAAGAATTTCAACTTCAGTGGTGACAACCGTAGCCGTAACATCACTCTTGCCCCACAAGCAGCCATCAATGGCAATCTGACATACGGCGAAGGCACAACCCTTAACATGCAAGAAGGATCTAGTGTGGCCGGAGAGATTAATCCGGTAAAAGCTCAGCCCGTTAAAGGCAAGGCGATGAATAAACTCTGGTCGATTATTTACAGCATCTTCGCCGCGATTGTTATTGGACTTGTGATAATCAAACCAGGCAGAAAAATTGCGCTTGGCATGAATGAATTAATCAAGCACCAAACGGGCATGGTGTTCGTCTGGGGACTTCTCACTTTCCTTGTTGTCCCAATGGGCGCAATCATTTTAGTCTTCACCATCATCGGCGCCCCTTTGGCTTTGATCTTAATCGGTTTGTGGTTGATAATGCTCTGGGTTGGTAAAATAATAACCGCCATTTTTGTTGGCCAAACCTTAATCACTCGCTTTAGTCGTGGGGAAGAAACTTCAAAAACACTTACTATTGGTTTGATGTTAGGCGTTATCATCGCCTGGCTGTTATTTGCCATCCCTTTTATTGGTTGGCTAATTTCACTCGTCGCTACCTGTATTGGAATAGGCGCTTTCAATCTTTATCTTACAAACCGTAACTCTTAAAACAATGTTTAATCCCTCAATTTTTAAAGCTTATGATATACGCGGGATCTACGAAACTGATTTTGACTTAGCTTTTGTAGCTCGTCTCGCTCATGCCTTCGCCGCTCTACGTCGCGCTGATGGAGACACAGATGCAAATAAGCCATTAACCATCATTGTCGCTCGCGATATGCGCCTTAGCTCACCCGCTATCAGCGCAGCCCTAATTGCTGGTCTCCAAAGTGCTGGCGTAAAGGTAATTGACGCTGGACTACTTTCAACCCCTGCCTTCTACTTCACCGTTTCTAACCAAAAGGCAGACGGAGGCATCATGGTTAGCGCTTCTCATAATCCCAAAGAATGGAATGGTTTCAAGCTTGTCCGCGCAATGAGTCGCCCCATCAGTGGTGACAGTGGCATTAACTGGATGCGCGATGAAATTTTGAAAAGTGAAGAGTTTGATATCATTGAAGAAGAACTTCACCCAGTTGAAACACTAGCTAACGCCGCCGAGGCTCAATTAGAACATGATCTGACACACATTAATGTTGCCAGTATTAAGCCTATGCGCATTGTGGCTGATGCTGCCAACAGTATGGGCGCTCAATACCTAGAGCTTCTCGCTTCTAAACTGCCAGTACAACTTGAAAAACTAAACTTTACCCTTGATGGTTCTTTCCCGGCGCACGAAGCAGACCCATTGAAGAGTGAGAATCTGGAAGCCTTGAGTCAAGCAGTTAAAAACTCAGGGGCCGATCTTGGTATTGCCACCGATGGCGATGGTGATCGCGTGTTCTTTGTTGATGAAAAAGGAGATCTAGTTGATCCGGCGATTATTAGAGGTCTGCTTGCGCAAATCTTCTTAAAAGAAAAACCGGGCAGCAAGATTGGCTACGACGTCAGACCCGGCAAGATTACCGTTGACCTTATCACAGCTAATGGTGGCGTGCCGGTACCTTCGCGTGTCGGCCACTCATTAATAAAAGAGCAGATGCTTGCTGAAAATGCTTATTTTGCCGGTGAGTCTTCTGGACACTTCTTTTTGAATTTAGAAATTGGCTGTTTTGAAATGCCAATGATTATGATTGGCAAGTTACTAGCCCTATTTTCGCAAAGCAACATGAGCGTTTCTGAATTTTTAAAACCATATCGTCGCTATTTCCACTCTGGCGAAATCAATCGCAGCGTTAAAGATAAGGATAAAATCTTCCAAGCATTACAGGATAGTTATAAAGACGGTGAGAAAAGCTTACTGGATGGCATCAGCATTACATACCCAAACTTTTGGTTTAACGTCCGTGGCTCAAACACCGAAGACAAGGTGCGCCTAAACCTAGAAGCTGACTCATTTGAAGTCATGGTTGCCAAGAGGGATGAAGTATTAAAGCTGATTGAAAATACTTAATATAAGAAAATAAAAAGAGCGCTTAGTCAGCGCTCTTTTTTGATATCAAAACTATTTCTTGACGACCACAATACTACCTTTATTCAGTAGGGCAGCTAATGCCCCGACAGCTGCAAGCACCGGCGCAAATACGGCACCGATGACAGCAAAGGTAACTGGAATTTCCAACATGACCTTGCCCTTTTCATTCTTAATAATAATGCGACGAACATTACCTTCCTTGATAAGTTTTTTTACCTTCTCCACTAGTTCGTGGCCCATCACCGAAAATTCTTCAAACTGGGAGTCATTTGCGGAGGAGCTGTTAGCTTTTTTTCCTCCTGCTGAGCTTTTTGTTTTTTTTGCCGGCATAATTGTTTTATTTAAATCTTTCTTATTGCTGGTTATATTCATCGTCCTCGTCTGGCTCACCTTGCTTTTCTGGCGTCATTTCCGCCTCTCGGTTTCCATTGCTTTCGCCATTATTTATTCCTGTCTTAGTATTCTTATTGAGTGAAGAGAATACTATATACATCATTTCGAGCTGGTTAATAATGGATCGCACAAAGAATTCCTGATCCTTATTATTTAGCTTAGCTGATAGAATACAATATGCTTTTATATTAATATTTTCTTGCTCCGACTTAACAATCGTACAACGATCATCCTTACATTTTCCAGAAATAATTTCGTTATTTTCAATCTTTCCATATTCAACGGCCTGATTATTACGAGCAAACTTATCCTCTCTAATAGTCCTCCCCGTCTTCATGTCGATTACGCGAATAATCACCCAGTCAGTATTTACCATGCTCAATATCTTTTCGGCGAAATAGACAAAAACTGTACGAATGTCTTTTTTGTTTTCAGGATACTTTTTGAAATTGGTAAAAGCCTGTCTCATTTCTTCCATCTGCAGGTTAACCGAACCAATATATTTAAATGTGTCCTGCAAACGATCTTCTAAATTAACTTGATATCGATGTAAGCGCCAATACTCTTTAAAGCACATCGAGTTAATTAAAAAAGCGGCGATTAGTAAACCGCCGATTATTATTGTTTCCGACGCTTCTTCACCGAAGCCAAGAATAGATCCGTTAATTATTTGAGGCACAAACGCCGCCACTATAAAAATAAGAGCTAAGATGCTAAAAAACAGTATCCTTCGGCTATATATATACTTCATAAGACGTATCGCCTTTATCGACTATTAAGCTTCATTTTCATTATAGCCTTTTTGCTCCTAAAATGTAATATA
>PHAH01000056.1 GCA_002841655.1 Candidatus Falkowbacteria bacterium HGW-Falkowbacteria-2 | reverse complement strand
TACTACTTCAAACAATCCTTACGTTTATACTTATCAGCCTGTAGGTGGCACAGGTGGCTCCTACACTCTCACCTATTGTCTCGGTGCTAATACGGGTGGCGTTGCTGCTGGTCCTCAGACCGCAACTCCGGCCGGTATCAAATAAACAACTTTTAGTGAAAACCTCTCCCTCTGGGGAGAGGTTTTTTGTTTTAGTCCATATGCTATACTTAAAATATGGAATTAAAGATGATAGACAACCTTAGTGATGAGAATTGGGACCGTGCTTTAGCTGGAATGGCTGAGGGAGCGGAGATTTTGCAGTCGGGTGTTTGGCGTTCCATTAACGAGGCGGCCAGTCTTAAGGTATATCGCTACGGCTGGCAATCACTAGGGGAAGTCGTGGCCTTCGCGCAGGTTTTAGAGAGCCAGAAAGGTGGCTTTAAATTTTGGTATGTGCCCCGAGGACCGATTTGTCTCACGGCTGAGAATGGGAAGGAAGTTTGGGATAAGTTGATTGCTGATTTGAAATTAAAGGCGAGAGAGTATAATGCCATTGCTTTACGTTTTGAGCCCACTGGATGGGGAGAGATAAATTTCTGGGACGCTCAAACTCACATTCAGCCGCCACATACTTTGTTTTTGGATTTAAAGAAGAGTGAAGAAGAGTTATTACAGGAGATGCATCAGAAAACGCGATATAATATCCGGCTGGCTGAAAAAAGGGGGGTGGTGATTGAACAGGGCCGAGAAGCGGACATCGAATCTTTCTATAGTCTAATGCAAAAGACAACAACACGTGATCGCTTCCGGGGGCATAGTCTAGCTCACTACCGTCGCCTTATTACAGCCAGCAAGGGCGCGATTCAGCTGTGGCTTGCGAAGAAGGATGGGGCACTGTTAGCCGCCGGCATTTTTTCGTTTTACGAAGGACGAGCGATTTATATGCATGGTGCGTCGGGGGATACAGGACGGGAACACATGGCCCCATTCTTATTACAATGGCGGATGATTCAAAAGGCGAAAGCAGAGAAGTGTTTGGTGTATGATTTCTACGGTATTGATGAAAAAAAATGGCCCGGCGTTACGCGCTTTAAACGTGGCTTTGGGGGCTACGAGAAAAACTACCTCGGCACTTTCATAATTGTCCTTAATGAATTGAGTTTTACTATATATTCTTTATTAGCTCGACTTCGTCGCTTATTTTGAGTCTATGTTTTCAATTGACATTACAAACTTCACCGCACAACGTCTTCCGCAGAAGCTCGTTATAAAGGCGGCTACATATGCAGCCAAGAAACTTCGCCTGCAAGGTGAATTATCATTGGTGTTAGCCGGAGACAAAAGACTGCATACCCTTAATCGCGACTACCGGGGGAAGGACAAACCTACGGACATTCTTACTTTTCCTGGATCCCTTGGTGCTTTAGGGGAGATATTTATTAACCTTAATGATTGTCGTCGTCCTCAAAAGTATATAGAAGTCTTTGGCGGAAAAAAATCCTTTGAATATATATTAATTTTCCTCTTACTACACGGATTACTGCATTTATCTGGTCTCGACGATGAAAAAGAGAACGAACGATTAGCGATGATTACAGCGGGCGAAAAAATGATGAAAGAACTAGTGAAAAATGGTATAATGAAGGCAGAAAAATAGATGCTTATGCGTTGGCGCAAACTACTATTATTATCCCTACCCATGGCGGCGTTACTTCTGTCCGCTTTTTTTAATGGCGCTAGAGCATCGATTAATGATAATGTGCGTGGGCGCGCTTTCAATCCCTTGTATGGATTAATTAGTTTCAACTGTTTGGATGATGATTTTGCTGGACGTTTTCCATTCACTTTCACCTTCCGCTTCAACGTGCCTGCTTGCTCGCTTTCGCAGCACGGAGTGCACCTGGATGCAGATGATAATTTCTCGGGCGAAGCTTGGAATCCCGTTCTTGGCTTCATTGATTTCGCTCCGGCGGTAGCGCCACCCGATAACTATGCCTTTAATGTAAACTGTCTTAACCAATGTAACGCCGCTAATCAGTGTACCGCTTGCTATAACGAAAATGATCAGCGTGTATATGGCTGGGGAAGAGTTGTAGTTGATGGTCGCTGGATAGAGTTAAATAGCACCATCGTTCCTCAAACGACCATGACTAACTATCTGGCTCCGCAACCTGGTATTTTCTCTGGGTATGCCTCTTCAACTTTCGGGTCAATTAGTTTCAACTGTAGCAATGATTCCAGTTGTGCCACTGAAGACTACAAGGTCTGGCTATGGAAGCTGGAACTGAAAGAGATGTCAGGTCCAAATTGGAGTTTCAGTGAGGCTTGTACCGGCGGTGCGCGCAAGGCGGTTTTCAAGTGGTTGAGACGAAGTGGTACACAAACAGCCTATCGAGTAGTGATTAATACCACGAACAGTACTTCTAGCCCGGTCTTTGACTCAGGCAAGCTTGGTGGCTCTGCTACACAGCTCGTTTGTCCGGGACCGATGTGTGCCTTTACGCCGACCTACAATACCAGCTACTATTGGTGGTTGCAGTTGTGGAACGAAAATGATGAGCCAACTGAATATTTCCAATTCGACACCAATACCTTCGGCGTGCTGACTGATAATATTGCCGGAAACGCCACCGCCAATCCGGTTAATCCCAATCTCACCTTCACGACCTATCGTCATGAATTTCCCACCCCATACTTTACCTGGAGCCCCTTTGAAATCTTAGTGGGAACGAGTACTGAGTTTGTGAGTAGCTCAAGCTATTACACCACTGCTTCGCCTAGTACCTCGTTTCCTTGTGTCGGCTTGGCTTGTCAGTATCAATGGACAGCAAGCGATGCGGCCGCTCAAATCCTAGCATCTACTAGTGCAACGACTTCGATTATCTTTGCCAACATCCGTCCGCAAACCGTTACTCTGAGCGTAACGGATACCGATCTCTATACTTGTTCTATGACCACACCAGTGCTTACCATTAACTTCCAGCTACCTATTTGGAAGGAAGTGAAAGCTGAATAAAAATGCCAAAAAGAATTATCGCCAAATTGCGCCAAAACGCCCATGGTTTCAGTTTAATTGAAATCATGGTTGTTTTGATGATTGTTTCTTTGGGTATAATCGGGGTGGCGAATTTGGCGACCCAGAGTATCCAAGCGCAGACGATTAACAAGGGCAATATTATTGCCTATCAACTGGCTCAGGAGGGAATTGAAGTTGTCAGACAACTACGTGATACGAATTGGATTAAAGGGGTGGATTGGCAAGAGGGACTAGATACTGGGACCTATTGCGCCGACTACTATAAGCCGAGCCTGCGGGCGGTGACAGGACCAAGCGAGTGTCAGTTAACGATTGATAGCAGCAACTGGTATCGAGCACCAGAAGTTTTCAGTGTGGCGAGCACTCTCACCCCATATCATCGTGTGGTGACTATCAATGCGGCCACTTCCAGTATGTCGGTGAAGGCGATTGTTACCTGGATGGAAAGAGGGCGAGCCTTTCGCTTTGAGGCGGAGACGGAGTTATATAATTGGCGATAGTATGAATAAAAAATATGCACACAAATCGGGCTATACCTTGCTCGAACTAATCGTCAGTATGAGCATCATCACTTTGCTCACCGGTTTGTTTTTGGCGAACTATCACAGCTCGAATCGGCGCACCGACGTGATTATGACGGCTCAGACGATGGTTTCTGATTTCCGGTATGCGCAGGCGAATGCGCTTGGTCTTATTAAGTATGACGGGGAAGTGCCAGCGGGTGGCTGGGGTATTTTTGTTACTTCAGATCCGCAAGAATATCGAAAATATATTATTTTTGCTGACGAAAATGACGACGAACTATATCAGGACACTGAATCTATGACCGTTCTGGGCGGAAGGACTATTGAGCTGTCTCCAAACATAAACATTGAAAGTATCACGGTTAATGGTGTAGCTAAGGCTAAAGCGGTTATCACCTTTTTACCGCCAGATCCGATTACCCGCATCAAGACTGATACAGGGACAGGGACTGTTGTGGAGATAAAATTAAAAGAGAATGTAAATAACTCTACGAAGACGGTGCGAGTTAATTTTTTGGGCTTAATTGAGGTGATTGATTAATATGAAAATACGCCCCCTACAACCAGGCCTGAGTTTAATTGAAGTGTTGATTTCCACAACGCTTTTTGTGATTATCTTGCTCGCTTTAACGGGTATTTTTAAGATGATTTTAGATAGTCAGAGACAGTCGATTGCTACTCAGAACGTGCAAGAGAATGTAAAGTATTTCTATGAAGTCATCTCCAAAGAAATTCGCATGGCCCAACGCTCCAGTAATGCTTGTTCGAGTATACCGAACACCGCCCGCTTTGCAACGAGCACTAATACCTACGGCGATGTCCTGCATTTGAAAAACTATCACGGCGAGTGTGTTACCTATTCGCTTGACGAGGATAATGGCATTCTGCGTTTTAAGGTTGTAAGAGAATCAGGTGGCAACGCGATTGGCGGATTTTTAACGCCAGCTAAAATTAATATTAAATCCCTTCGTTTCTACGTCAGGGAGCCAGTTGATGAACAGGCATATGTCACTATCAACCTAATGGCGGAAGCCATCGGGAGAGAAGCGTCATATTCGGAGATGACCGTGCAAACGACCATTACTTCTCGCTACTATCGTGATAACTAGACTATGAAATACTTCAAAAAATACAACCAGAAGGGCAGTGCCGTCTTGCTAACTCTATTTATCTTGAGTGGTATCATGCTCATTGTCTTTGGTGGCGCCTCAGTGGTGATTGCAGGCTTAAAGATGGGCGGGATACAGTCACAATCGACTCGTGCCTACTTCGCAGCGGAGGCGGGGGCGGAGCGGTTGTTGTATGATTTTCGTAAAACCACGATGTATGAGACCACTGATCTTGAAGGAACGGAAAATGTCTACGGGACAACGACTTTGTCGATAGGGAGTTCGTATATAATTAACTATGATCATTTTGCTCCGATAATCTTCACTAGTATCGGGAGTTACCAGAACACAAAACGGAGCGTGGAGCTCAATTTTTAACCCTTTTTTATGCCTAAATCAGACGCCCTTTAGCAGGGCGTTTTTTTGTGGCTTTATGGCTAATTTTTCACGCTGAAAAAGCTTTCCATGAATTTGAATTAGTGGTATAATTTAGGTAAGAAAAGTCCGATAAAAGAAGCCCATTGTGCTGACTACCCCGAGACAAAAAAAGTTGTTTTTAATGGCACCTAAATATAGGCTGCCAATTTTTGTTATCTCGCTTTTTTTCACCTTTTTATATGGTGTTTCTGCACAAGCAGTAACAGGCGATTACAACAAACCCGTGACCGGAACTTTGGCCGCGAGCGAGTGGAACAATCTCGTTCTCGACTTTGTCGCGAAGAGTGGTTCACGTCTCGACGGTCTTTTTAGTATCAACACTGCAACATCTTCTACTTACGCGTTAGATATTAATGGCGCACTGAGAGCAACGAGCATCACTGGTGCTTTGTCTGGCACCCTTAATGCCGCCAATGTCTCTGGTGGTTATTTCGGCAGCAACACTGGTGGCGGAAACTATAACTTCCCAGCCAACATCGGTATCGGT
>PHAH01000055.1 GCA_002841655.1 Candidatus Falkowbacteria bacterium HGW-Falkowbacteria-2 | reverse complement strand
CGGTCTTTTCGCTGCATTTTTAGGTAGATGCTGTATAGATGCTTGAAACGAACCTCAATATCATACTTTATGCTCGCCTCCTTTAGGCGGGGCATTAGCTCACTTTTAATTTTTTGGAAGTACTGATTACGTTCGGCCTTCTTTTCGACTTCGTATTCTTGTTCAAGTTCTTGGAATTTTTGCGGGTATAGATATTTGAAACAGATATCTTCCATTTGCCATTTCAAACGCCAGATGCCAAGCATACCCGCAATTGGAGCGTATATTTCAAGTGTTTCTTGGGCAATTCTTCTTTGTTTTGATGGCGGCAGCCCTTCCAGAGTACGTAAGTTATGCAAACGGTCACAGAACTTAATAAATATGACACGGATATCAGAAGACATCGCCAAAAACATTTTTTTGAGGTTTTCACGATAGCGTTCGATGCCGCGGTATTTGATTTTGCCTAATTTAGTGATACCAGCGACCAGGGTGGCCACTTCAGCGCCGAAGTTTTTTTCAACATCTTCAAAAGTATAGTCTGTGTCTTCGGGGACGTCGTGAATTAGGCCGGTTACGATTGTGGGGAGGTCGGCATTAATTTCAGCGAGGAGATAGGCGGTGTGGAGCGGGTGTTGGATGTACGGTTCGCCGGTTTTACGGAGTTGTCCACCGTGGGCTTCAGCCGCAAAATCGTACGCTAAGCGAAGCATCGTCGGATCTTCGTTCGGATGCTTCTCTAGGAACTTGTTGATGATGCGATCGATAGTCATGTCGTTTTCAAGAATTAGTCATTTATGTTATAATTATTTCAAACGCAAGGTAAATAAATTATAACACGCTTTGCGAATCAATTAAAATAAAATGCGTCGTAGATTATTCTCTCTTTTATTATTTCTCGCGCTAATAGTCGCGGGGTTTTCCCTAGCTGATTTTGCGTTCGCGCAGAATATTGATATCGGCATGGACCCGATAGAAAATACAATTCAGCTCTCCTCCACGGATCCCCGGATTATTGTCGCTCGGATCATCAATATCGCCCTCCTTTTTCTTGGGGTCATCGCTGTTGGGCTGATTATATTTGCTGGTTTTGTTTGGATGACGAGTGGAGGTAGTGAAGAAAAAATTGATCAAGCCAAAAAAACCCTGAGGAACGCCGTGATTGGTTTAATTATTATCCTTTCTGCCTGGGGTATCGCAACCTTTGTTTTAAACCGTCTCGTTGGCGCGACCAACGGCGGGCTTTTTGGTATTAATGTGCCGAATCAGCCATTGCTTACGGGTGCGGGTGCGATTGGCGCCTGTACGGTTGAGCGCGTTTATCCGGAAGACGGGCAAAAGGGGGTTGCCAGGAACACTTCCATTATGGTCAGCTTTAAAGAGGCGATTAGCCTTGATACTGTTTGTCAGGATGCAACGGGGACAAGCTGTGCTTGTAGTCAGACCTGTAATCTTATCAATCCAAGTAATATCAAGATTTTTAGAAACGACATGGGTGATGGTGTTGATAACGTGAAAGCCACGGTGCAGGCATCTTCTGACCGTATGGATTTTGTCATCATGCCGACTGATTTTCTGGGTCAGCCAGAAGGAGATGTTGATTACAGTGTTCGCTTAACAAGCGGTATTAAAAAAGATAACGGTGAGTCAATCTTTAAAACTTGTTCCAGTGATTTTTTACAATGGAGTTTCAGGGTAACAAATACTATCGACCTCACTCCGCCTCAAGTTATGAGGGGTGGAATTTTCCCTCTGCCAGACAATGAAAAAGACATCTTTAATCAGAGCCAACCGGCTGTGAATGCGACTGCAGCGATTCAGGTTCAGGCTTGCCCCGATATCTATCAGCCAGCAGAGATTATTTCGGTAGTAAGAATGGCGGGCACAAATGATGCCTCAGCTGTCATTGCCTCAGATTACCAAGCTTCTTACAATAACTACACAGTAACTGTTACGAGCGATAATAATCAGGCGCAATTATTCGCCGGCTCAACTTTACTCGGTGTTGCTAATTGGCAAAATAATGAAGTGGTCTTCGGCGGCTTCTTTACCTTACTGGCAGATAATTATCAGGCTGGAAATTCTTGGGAGGTTAGCGTTGAGCCAAAAGTATTAGCAAGCAATTTAGCTGTGGGCGCTTCAGTTTATACTTTTGCAGCAAATAGTACTGGTAATAATATTTTAGTGAGTGGGCCAACCTGCAATACGGAGGATGTTGCTACTGCCATATATAGTAAGTTGAGCGGGCATCCTGATATTAACGTTGATAAGGTGGGCTCAAGAGTAGTCCTAACAGCAAAAATTGCTGGTACTGCTGGAAACAATATAATTCTCACAACCAACAATGCGGTCGCATTATCGCTGAGTCCTTTTAAAGATGGTCAGGATTTAATACGCGTTGAAGAGGCTCGTGATAAGAAGGACCGACCGATGAATTCAGTTGTTCAAATAAATTTTAATGAAGGAGTTAATCCGATACAATTATCTGGTTCAGCTGATGAAGTAAGTAATAGTATCCGTATTGTTAATGCGGAATCAACCCTGGGGAATGGCTCTGCCTGTGTTCAGAATAGTGACTGTGCTTCCTATAACTGCAGCGCCGGCATCTGTCAGGGCAATTATCTCGCCGGTAAGTTCATGGTTAGTAATGCCTATAAAACTGTCGAGTTTATTTCTGATAAGGAGTGTGGTATGAACGGTTGCGGTGAAAAAATATATTGCTTGCCCGCCAATAGTCATCTGGCTGTTGAAATGGTTGCCGCCAATCTTCGCACCTGTGAAACTGACTTTGATTGTACTCGCTACCAACCATTTACCTCATGTGCAGCCAACAGTGAGGGAAAAAGAATTTGCCAGGACCCGAATGGAAAAAATTACCCCTTAGCTTTAAGTCCTCTCGACGGCGTGGTTGACGCCGCTTTAAATTCGCTTGATGGTAACCGCGACGTTTATGCCGACGGACCAATCGCGTTTTATAATGAAAACGATAATTTGAACTTAGAATTGAAAGATAAATACCGTTGGTCGTTCTATGTTAATGATATTATCATGTCGGAGCCGCCTCGCATTACATCCGTAAATCCTGCAAATAGTGTTGGGAATGTGGCCATCGATACCCCGATTGAAATTGCTTTTGACACTTTAATGATGAATAGCAGTCTCCGCACTGGTAGCACTCTTGTAAAGAGCGGACAAACAAGTATTGAACATCACTTACTTAATATCTTCAGTTCCTCCCCTACTCCCTTAGGATATTGGGTGACAGCACAGAACAGGGATGTGGCTCCGCTCGACGGTGAGCCTGATTTAACTTACGTATATCTCAATCATACTCCAATGAAGTCTTCTGTGACCTATAAGTCGCAAGTCGGCTCGGGTATTAAAGACATTTATCAAAATTGCTATAAACCAAGCGCAGGTCCGAACTGTGATGCTGACACCGAAAATCCCTCCTGCTGTTACGGAGTACCGAGCGCTTCTTTAGGTGAAAATGGTAATTGTGAGTAACGTATTTTTTATTATCTCCGGCTTATTGGTCTAAAGCCTGGCTTTAACCTATAACCGTTTCAATCCTGTGTTAAGATCCAAAACCAATATTTTGCGTTATCTGGCTTTGAGCATTCTTGTGCTCGGAAGCCTGGCTTTTTTCCGTCTCGCTTTGGCGCAAGTCGATGTTGGGATGAGTGAAATTGGCGCTAGTGTAAACCTTACCCAGGATGATCCTCGCACTATCGTTGCTCGCGTGATTAACATCGCGATGTCTGTGCTCGGTATTATAGCGGTTGGTCTTATACTATGGGGCGGATTTGTTTGGATGACAGCTGGTGGTCAAGAGGAAAAAATTGATCAAGCCAAAAAAATACTTCGCAATGGTGTTATTGGCTTGCTCATCATTTTGTCAGCTTGGGGCATCGTAACCTTTATTTTAAGCAGTTTATTAGGGGCGACTAATAGCAGCGGCGGCAGCAGCTCTTGTACTTCTGGTCAGACGCTAGCTTGCGGCTGTGGGGGAGGTATGTCTTGTATTGATGGTTATTGGGGCCCTTGTCTCGGTTCTGATTGTAATTCTGGCGGCGGACCAACTAGTTGTGATAGCAATACCTTGCTTCCTGGTTGTCAGGCGGCTGATCAAATCTGTGCAACTGATAGCTATTGCGATAGTGACTCTTGTTCTTGTCAGCCTAAGGGTCAGTTGGGCGATTCCTGTGATGCTGATGCCGCAACACCAACTTGTGATGCTGATAATAATTTGTGTGGTGAATACTTAACCTGCGGACCAGCCTCGTGTGTCTGTGAGGGGCAGCCAGTAATCACTGCGGTCAGTCCTCTTGGCGGCTTTTGCGAAGAAGATGCGAATAAGGCATGTATTAGTGATGATGACTGTAGTCAGAGTTGTGACGTTGTGACTCCGAATGGTACAGATGGAAATTTAATTACCATCATGGGCGCAAATTTCGGTGTCTATAATCCTGAAAGCAGTAAAGTATTGTTCCCTGGTGACGTACCTGGGGTGTCTCCTTCGGTTGTGAATCCTGAGTGTATTGACTCCTGGACGAATAATCAAATTGTGGTGACTGTGCCTGCCTCATCTGTCTCTGGTCCTTTGACGGTAGTAGCTGCGGATAGTCAGAGTGATAAGACGAATGATGACATTGGTCCGGCGTTGCCTGACTTTATTGCTAACGACCTTGTTCGACCCGGTCTTTGCTTACTAACTCCTGAATCTGGACGGTTAAGTGATAAGGTGAATTATTTTGGTATCAATTTGTATAGTGGCGGACAAGCCTACTTTGGTGATTATGCGCGCAATGTTCGTGGGCTTGATTCGGTTTTTGCTAATCCAGCCGGCTTAGCTGGAACCTCAACCATCCCTAACCTACAAAAGGGAGGTATGAGCAGCTTCGTTGTGAGCTCCGTTAATGGTGTTCCGCAAAAAAGTAATTATGTAAAATTTGTTAAACAAGAAGAGCCGAATGCTGGTCCTTATATCTCTCATTTTCAACCAACAACCGGTCGTGCTGGGCAATATGTCACCATTCATGGTGGCGGCTTCGGTGGAGCGCGCGGGGAGTCAAAGGTATATTTCGGCGATCAAGAAGCCAGTTATATTTTCCCAGAAGCGTGTGGGTCATCAATCTGGAAAGACAAGCAGATAATTGTTAAGGTCCCCTCGGAACTGTCTGATGGCAACTATGAAATTAAGGTAGATTTATCAGGTGTGCTAGTCACTTCTCAAAATGCAAACCCAAATGTATTTACCGCCGATAGTGATGAGGCTTTAAAGAGTAGTATTTGTAAGATTTCGCCACCTCGTGGCCCAGTGGGAACCGCGGTCACGCTCTGGGGTGAATATTTTGGCGATTTAGGAACAAACGGCCTTACCATTTTCAGTCGAGACAAAGGTGTCAGCGGTGTAATCACTTCTGACCGAGGTGCTGATCGTTTGAATCCAAATGCACCGCCGCAAGCTGTTAGCGGTCCGGTTAGAGTAGTGAAGAACGGTGCTTGGGGTAATGATGTAAATTTTGAAATTGGTACTTGTAGTATCGATGCGGATTGTTCCGGGGAAATTTGTTGTCCCGCGGGAACATATAAGCAGGGTCGTTGTGCTCCGACCTTAGCTAGTTGTTATATCAATATTCCACGTTCGGTTTTTGAATGGGGTTTTGACACCGGTTTCGGTTCAGG
>PHAH01000054.1 GCA_002841655.1 Candidatus Falkowbacteria bacterium HGW-Falkowbacteria-2 | reverse complement strand
TTCATAGGCTGTGCGGAAATCATTCATTCTTTCTTGATAGCGAATAATCTCAGGCATGAATTCATTGAACTCCGCTACCGTCGGGGTGGTTTTCAATAATAGAGAAATGCGACGTTGCTTTAACTGATCATTTTTTTCTCGTTGCTGTTTGGCTAACTCCGCTTTCTCTATCTCTCGGCGCTGCTCTGCCTGTAATTCATCAAAAGCGACGGGGTCATTTTCTGCTTCCTCTGAAACGTCAATGTCCTCAGCCGAATTATCCGGCGTTTTTTCCGCTTCATTAAAAATGTGGATGAAGTCTAATTGTTTTTCAGACATATAATTTTTTTAAGCAGCAGCCTCGAAAGCTGATTTATTGATTAAGATATAATCGAGCAAATCGTCAGATAAATCAAAGGGTCGGGTATTAATATTCTCTGTTTTTAAATTAGCAATCTGTTCAAAAAATGATTGCTCGTTTTCCTCGCCAGCTTCTGACAAGAAAGATTCAATATAGGCGGAAGTGATTTCAACTGCCACCTCGCGACAATCTTCATCATTGACGCCATTGATGTGCCGGGCCTTGGCATAATACATCTCAATTAAACTGCTCAGCTGGGCTAGAATCTGGGCAACACCATGTCTTTCCGGCTCATTATCATAGATGCCCGAGTGATCGCAAATTCGGCAAGCCGGCTCAGCACTATCGGTATTTTGATAATTATAGATGATATTTTCCAATTTTAAATCACTCAAAATCCGCCCTTGCATGTGTTTATATATTCCTCCCATGGTATAGGCAGCCTCACAAGCAACATTGATGAATTCAGACGAAATCTCGGGCTCAGGCTCGAGTTCATTACAGTATTGAGCGATATTTTTGCCAGGCAGATATTCTTTGGCGATTAGTCGATATGATCGGCCGGAAAGCTTCGTCTCCATATAGCCGAAATATTTTTGCAGCCAAGGATTATTCTTCGCTGTCGGACTATCATATACTTCTTTCTCAACGAAGGAGTTACTCTCCCTTGGGTCAACATGATCCTCCAAATCAGCAGACAAAGTGAATTCATATGCGTCGTTATCCCCGAAGGCGCACTTCACGCGATCAACTCTGCGGTTGGTACCGATGTCTAAATCAATGCTTTCAGCGACCACCTCCTTGACTGATACAACGGATAACTCCTTAATTTCATGCCAATCCTTATTAATTGCTGCCAAGATATTTTGAAAATATACTTCCCCGTTTGGCTGCCGGCTCAATAGTGCCGCAAACATATCAACATGAATTTTTCCTTCAGGCGAATCAAAGTCGATATTGGAAAAATTAACACGCTCAATTAAGTCGCGATATTGATTAAGGGCGTCTTCGCTTAATCCTGCTTCAGTCAAGCGAAGGGTGAGGCGCTTCAACATTTCTTTTCCCTGCGCCTCTCTTTCAGCCACACTTGGCTTGAATTCTAATTTTTCAGACATATATTAGTATTAGCTATTTTTTGCACTCCGATACTCTTTCTTTATGCGCTGATAGGTATTATCATTTTCACTTCTGTTAATCATCAAGCTAACAGGATATTTTTTATCAGCCAATTCTAGTTTATGGCGAATTATTTCCACCGTATCAAAACCGAGTAAAGTCGATAATTGCAGTGTATATATGAGCACGTCCGCCAACTCTTTTTTTATCTCCTCAATCTTTTCTGGTTGAGCCTTTACCTCTTCAAGCGTCAGATTCTCCCACTGAAAATGTTCGAGCAATTCGGCCCCTTCAATCATAATTGACTTCGCTAAATCTCCAGGACGAAGATTGTCCCATTTACGAACTCTGAGAAAATTGAGGATTAATTGTTCAAGCTCTTTCATATTATATTAAATAGAGTATGTCATCTTAATACACTCATCGAGGTCGCGAACGAGTTTGAGATCCATAGCTTTAGCCGGAGCCTCCCATTGATAGGCTTTGTGCTCACCTTCACTTAGTGTAATGATGGGCTCCTCTGATATCACGGTTTTAAATATGTGATAGATAAAATCGTAATCAGGATATTTCACATATACTTTACCGACGTAATTTAAATTTTCTTCGATAATTTTCTGCCCCGTCTCTTCCTGCACTTCCCTAATCACCGCCTCAGCAATACTTTCACCCTCATCCACTTTTCCGGCGGGCAGGCCCCAGCAGTCTCCTTCCGATTTATGATCCTGGCGATGCAACAACAATATCTTGCCATCATGTTCTACATAACAACTGACAACTTCAAAAATGGGATCAAATATATCTGGTTTTTCGGTGTGTATCATATGCTGAAAGCTTAACTCTTATATTTTTTCGACCTCTCGTAAACCCATTGATAGGATTTTGGATTGATAATCAATATCAGATGGGCGATCAAATAAAAATTTTCCTTTGAATTTCTTTCCTTCTAAAAGATATGGAAGCCAATAGATATCATCAGGCCACATATTATCAAAAGGAATTTTAGCTGCATCAAACCATTGCGGTGTCATCTCATCAGTTTCCACTGGCCCTGCATTGAAGTTGGTAACACGGAATATATGAACCTGTAAGACTTTGGCCTCGCTTTCAAATTCAAAGTCTAAAATTCCCATTTTCTCTATTTCTATCGCCTCAATACCGGATTCTTCTTTTAGTTCTCGGATAGCAGCTTCTGTAATGGTTTCTCCCTCCTCGACTTTACCGCCAAATCCGTTCCATCTACCAACTCCAAAACCTCTTTTCTTTAAACCAAGTAATACTTTGTCATTCCTATAAACAATGGTTAGAGTGAGCTGTTTCTTCATATTACGCCCCATGACACTTCTTATATTTCTTTCCACAGCCACGTGGCTTAAATTGAGTTCCCTACTGGTTATAACTTTATTATAGCAAATGCTGACGATAGAGTCAAGCGATTACTATTCCTTTTTGTCAAAATTCTTCTCTTGGTCCTTTATCTTTTTCCATATTTTAAAGGCAGTCTGTTTTTTAATACGAAAAATTTCGCCTATTTCAGTCCATGACATAGTAGGGTTATCTTCTCGCATCCTAACAATCTCCTTATTCCGTTTTTCTTTTAGTGGTCTTGCCATATGAATACATAATATCATTTTGCTGACGGAATAGCAAGGGGTACTAATTCCCTTTAAAAGTCCTATATCTGTTCTCTAATTCAACATTGGTCATCATTGTATAAATTGATGAGCTCGCAACTGAAGCGTGGCCGAGAATGTTCATTACGTCTGCAGTAGATCCTCCCTGATTAATAATGTCATGACCCATGTGGTGTCTAAATGCGTGAGCGTTGATATATGGTATTCCTGCCCGGTTAGCGTAGCGGCGCAATAATTCGCCAACGCCTTTAACGCTTAACCTCTGCCCTGCCTGGCAAGAAACTAGTGACAAAAATAAAGCCTCAGGATCCTTAAAGGTGACCTTGTTTCCTAGAGCCTCTCGTTTATCCATCCATTTTTTAAGATTTTGATTTGTTTCTTCAGTCCAAAAGATTTCCCGGAACGGACGACTACCGCGGTTCTTCTCTGTCCGGATTAAAGCTTTCTTTTTTTCTAGATCAACATCGGCGATATTAATCGATAGCAGCTCACCGTTACGCGCCCCGGTATCCCATAATAAATTGATAATGACCATGTTGCGGATGTGCCTTGGATCATGACTTTCGGCCGGGATAATCTCGATCAGTTTTTTATAATTTTCTTCATCGGCCACTCGAGGTATTTTATACTGCTTGCGTGGTATCGGGATAAGCTCCTCATTAAGCGTTGTGAAGCCACGGAGCCGCAGATACTCGAAGAATTTACGCAAAGCCATACAACGAGGCATCAGGCTATTAGGATCCCATCCTAGCTCAATTACACCATTTAAATAGTCCATGACATCATTCAATGTCACTTTCACGATATCCGGATTACGGAGGAAGAGACAGAAGTTTCTAATCTCCCGATCGTAACCTTTAACTGTATTCCCTTTCACTTTAAACTGGCGCCAATTAGAGAATTCATTGATCGCCTCTTTCATACTGATTGGTACGACAAGTCGCCCAACCTCTTGTTGTTGTAACATAACCCCACGGGCGAGAATCCGAAAGCATGGAAAAATAATTCTCGTTATATTATAATTAGATTAACCAGGTCGGGAGTTAACGCTCTCGGCCCTGGCCAGAGAGCGGCCCCACGGTCGCTCTCGTTTTGTATCTAGCCTAGTTGAGCTAAACGGAATATCTAACCACTAATTTAAAATGTTGTAAAGTGCTTACTTTACTTTTTTATTTAATTGTGGTAGATATTTAGATATAAAAAATTAACGTTAATTAATTTTATGTCGACACTATTTGTCATTCTCTCTCTGCTATCATTAGTAGGTTTAGTAGTTGGATTAATTAAACCTGAAAAGGTAAAATTAAAATCTAGAAAAAAAGTTTTTTATTATTTTGGTGGTGCATTTCTCGGTTTAATTATTTTAACCGGGATTACTGCTCCTCCAGTTAGCCCTGAAGAACTTCAGGCAAGAGAAACTGCTAGACAAGAAAAAGCAAAACAAGCCCAGGAAGCTAAAGCCGCTAAAGAAGCGGCTGAACAAAAAAATACTCCGGTTCAAACTGCTGCAGCAGAAACTCCTAAGATTCCAGAACAAACCCCGGAACAATTATTAGAAGCTGGTTATAAATCTGAAGTTAAAAATATAGGCGGAACAAATTTTTCTTATATGAAGATGGAACTTCAGAACGCTGACTCTGACCGTCCAGCTGGATCTAAGATGGTAACTATAAGCGTAAAGGTTAACAGCTTTCTATCAAAAAATTCTCTTATGAGAAACACCGGAGAGCTAACATCAAATTTATTTAAAAAAAGTCTTGAGAGTTCGCTGCCAATTACTGATTACATAGTTTGGTATTACGCTGATGTTAAAGATATTTATGGAAACAATACTGAGGATATTGCATTAAGTTTTGCCTCTACTAAAGATACCATCCAAAAAATAAACTGGGGAGGATTCGATAAGACCAGTATGTGCGATTTTTTAAGAAGTCAGCCAACGGATAATTTTGATAACGTTTGTGTACAAAAAATAAATATAGAATAATAAAATAAAAAACACCGGCCGTAATTGGTCGGTGTTTTTTTATTTTGCAGGAACAGACGAGCTACTTAGTTTTAATTGCAACTGATTGTGCAACTTTAAACTTCGCAAATTCACTCGAAGCTAACTCAATAATTTTTGCGGCTTCGAAATCTTTTTTATATGTTTCAAAGTCGGTCGTGAAAGCGATTAATTTATCGCCAACGGCCACATACAAAGCCGGCTTGCCCTGCTCTTTATAGATAATCATAGATGGTTTATTAATTAATTTAGTAGCTTTAACTTCAACGATGCCTTTTAAAGCGGCGGCAATTTTATAATTCCATGCCAGGCGTTTAGCAAATGGATTATAGTGATCAAAATCTTTCAATTCTTTTTTGTCCAGGAAGCCATCAATAATGGTAGAGTGGCCAGCTCCTGCAGTGCAGGCTTTGATAATCTCAGTCGTATTCCAAGGTGAACAAACTGGAGCGGCAATTTGAATCGGAGCTTGTTTTAAATGATACTTCAGACTTTCAGGATCAGTGGCCACCCACTCATAAGCGAACTGAAGAATATCTAAAACCTTTTTAGCCTTGTCTTTCATCTCCTGAGTTATGGCCGCTGGGTTCATCCAGTCCTCCCACTCCCAAGGAGTACGATCATCTAAGCGACCAGGTAAATCTCTTTCCGGTAATAAACCATAAATTCTAATTGCCTCCCAAACAGCATTAAGATAATTACCCTGTCTGCTAGTGCCGCTTAAAATCGCTATAAAGCGGTCTGAGGCGTTGAATTTGCCGTTCTCATCGAAGAAACCCATATCTTTCAG
>PHAH01000053.1 GCA_002841655.1 Candidatus Falkowbacteria bacterium HGW-Falkowbacteria-2 | reverse complement strand
CATGAAGGAAGAATTGCGCAGTGGCAAGCCTTTGGCTACCGCTCTCGATGAAGGCTTCAAGCGTGCTTGGCCTTCTATCCGCGACGGCAACATCACCACCATCCTTACTTGTTTCGTTTTGATGGCGTTTGGCACTGGTATTATCAAGGGATTCGGTGCAACTCTCTTTGTTGGTGTTTCTGTCTCCATGTTTAGCAGCATCGTTATCACTTATATTCTTGTTAAAGTATTCAATAGTTCTTGGCTCGATCGCCATCGCTGGCTCGTCGGTGCCGGTCGTTCTAAGTAAATAAAGCAATCGGAACGAGCGTTCCGCCTAATCTTCGTATATGACTAACTACAAAATCATTAATCGCCGCAAAATCTGGTTGTCCCTTTCTGCGGTTTTGGTCACCCTTTCCATCGTCTCATTGCTAACCTTCGGATTAAGATGGGGACTCGACTTTACTGGTGGCAGTATCTTGGAGGTAAAATTCAATGCTGAGTTACCTTCGGTTACTGAAGTGCAGACTCAATTAGCCGGAGCGCCAATTAGCAGCTTAACGATTCAGCCGACTGATGATTCAATTATCATACGCTTCCAGGAAAGTGATGAGGATACTCATCAAGCTGTATTAGCGCTGCTTCAGGATTTACCCCAAGCGGCAGATGGCATGGAAGAAGTCCGCTTCGAGGGAATCGGTCCATCCATCGGTCAGGAGCTGCGCAGCAAAGCTTTCTGGTTAATGCTAATTGTGCTTATTGTTATTATTGTCTACGTAGCCTTTACCTTTCAGCGCGTTTCTAAGCCGGTTGCATCGTGGAAGTATGGTGTTATTGCTATTATTGCATTAGCTCATGACATCATTATTACTCTTGGTGTTTTTGCAATCCTCGGTAGATATGCCGGAGTTGAAATTAGTGCTGCTTTTGTGGTCGCAATTTTGACAGTGCTTGGTTATAGTGTAAATGATACAATTGTCGTTTTCGATCGTACTCGTGAAAACCTGCCAAGGAGTGCAACATCATTCGCTGAGACTGTTAACAGCAGCATCAACCAGACTTTTGTGCGTTCAATTAATACTGTTATTACCACCCTCCTCGCCCTGCTGGCCGTTTTCTTCTTCGGGGGAGAGTCAATTCGTGATTTCGTACTCGCTCTGATTATCGGTATCTTCTTTGGCGCCTATAGTTCGCTCTTTGTTGCCAGCCCTCTGCTTGTAACCTGGGAAAAGCTACAGCGCCGTTCATAATCCAAAATATTTCGATATAAAAACTCCCGGTCGTAATGGTTGGGAGTTTTTTTATATGATATAATTTCTTTATGGATACAATTGATTGGCAGAAAATATTGAGATTACTATTTAAAGTTTCTTTTTGGGCAGCGCTCGCGGTCATCCCCCTCGGGATGTCTTTTTTCTTTCCTGTTTTTAGTCCTTTTAATTTGATAAAGGCGACCTTTATGCAAATTTTAGGTTCCTTATCACTTATGATTTTCATTATCCTTTATCGTCCTTGGCAGAAGTCATTTTTAGTGATTGAGTGGCGTCGCTTAGGACGAGCAGTGGCTCCGGTTTGGGCGTTCTTTTTAGTCTGGACGGTGCTGACGTTTTTTTCGGATGACCCTTTACGCTCTTTGTTTGGATCTTATGAACGGCATCTAGGCCTGCTTACATATTTCTGGCTTTGTATCTGGTATAGTCTTGGGGTTTTTCATTTTTCCGGAGTTTCGGCGCATGTGAAGCCACTATTTGATTGGCACCAAGCCGTGAAGGCGTTCTCGGTTCTGGTAGCGATGGTTGGGGGCCTTATTGGTGTCTATGCCTTTCTTCAATTTGTAGGAATAGATTTTACTGTTTGGCAGGAAGCTCAGTTAATTAGTCGCTCTATTTCAACGCTCGGACAGCCGAATTTTCTTGGCTCTTTTTTACTTTTAACTTTTCCGTTGACAGCCTACCTGTTAGTAGTAAAGAAATCGTTTCGAATGAAAGCGTTAGCCGCCTTTCTAGCGACTTTTCAGTTGGCGGGAATACTGGTTAGTGGTTCTCGGGCTGCTTGGCTCGCTTTCATTGTTGTGATGGGCTTAGCGGCAGTTGTGCTCGCTTGGCGTCGTTTTGGCAGACTCTCTCTTCTGATCGCGGGCGGCGCTGTTGTGGCTGGAGTAGCCCTGTTGTATGTCCTTATGCCCGCACGCCTTGAGAGTCTCGTCGACATGGAAAATGGCAGCACCGCTTTACGACGTTTATTTTATCAGTCAGCGGTCGGAGCAATTTCTGAAAAGCCGTGGCTGGGAGTTGGTCTAGAAAATGGGGGCGAGGCGATGGTGGCTTATTATCGACCAGAGTGGGGAATATTTATGAATGTAGACGGGTATACTGACAAGGCACATAACAGCTTGCTTGATGTCGTCATTCAAACAGGATTTATTGGTTTTATTTTTTACGCTGGACTCTATTTATATTTTAGTTATCAGTGCTGGTTATTGTGGCGGAAGCCAGGAGGCAGAAATTTTGCTTTAGCCGCCGCTTCAGCCCTATTGGCCTATTCTATCTCAATTTTATTTGGACTGACTGATATTGCCAGCGTCTTCTATTTCTGGATGATTGCTGCTTTTGTGGTAGCCGGTAACACGAGCCTGCGTACTGCAAAAACAAGATCCACTGAAACTAAGTATAACCGTCTTAAACAGGGGGCATTAGTTTCTGCGGGCATGGGTGTGATTATATTAAGTCTGGCGCAGATATACTTTAGCTTAAACGCTCTGCGGGCTGATTATTACTTCTTGCAACTTCATTATCTCAGACCGCAGCAAGATTATTATACGATGGGACAGATATATTTGTATCTTGATGAATCAGCGGTTAACCCAGTGAACCGAGCGCACTATCAGCGTACTTTCAGCCACTTTGGATTGTCTGACTATAATGCACTACCCGATATTTCCACTGAACGCCTGGTTGAAGACATTATGACGGCCATCAAGAATGATTTGCCGACCGTTGGGTTTGAAAACGAGATGACCCGCGCGCGTTTAAATTGCTTCTTGGACGGTGAGCAAGCAGCAGCTAGTGCATACGAGGCAATTATCGCTCGGAGTCCTTATCGTCCCTTTGGGTATCGTGATCGCGCTGAGTGCCGTGAGCGTGCTAACAACTCTAGTGGAGCTTTATCTGATTATGATGTTGCCTTATCATTATTGCCGAGTATTTCTGATAAAAGACTTAATCGTGATCATCGCGATTATGTTCGCTACTATGCCTACATGATTGAGAGAGGCAAAGCGCGCGCGTTCGATTTACAAAAAAACGACGCCTCGGCATTAACCTCGTACCGAGCTGCCTATTCTTATTTCCCAGAAGATGTCAGCACTTTGAGATATGTAGCGGGCAGACTTGAAAGAATGGGTGAAAACGCCGCCGCTGAATCTATTTTGAAACATGCTTTAAATCGAGAGCCGAAATCAGCCGACTGGCCTTTAGCACTTGCTGGTTTTTATCAGCGCGCCGGCGACAAGGGAATGGCACTAGACTATGCACGGCAGGCATCCTTATTATCACCCTCTGTGAATCTAGAATTATTCTCAAACTAACAATATGGCATTACTAATCTTTATTGTTTTGTTACTAGGACTATCACTTGGCAGTTTTGCAAACTGCTTGATTTGGCGTTTATATAAACAAGAGCGGGTGTTGGGCCGTTCATATTGTCCTTTGTGTAAAAAACAAATTGTTTGGTATGACAATATTCCGTTGCTCAGCTACATTTTTTTAGGTGGTCGCTGTCGGCAGTGTAAGAAGAAAATATCTTGGCAGTATCCACTAGTGGAATTTGCAGTTGCTGCTTTGTTTTTGTTGTTTTGGTTTAAGAATTTGGAATATAGCTACTTATCTTTAACTGAACTTAGTTACTATTTTGAAAACCCCCGCTTCTGGTTGTCGCTTATCTTTGATTGGCTGGCGGTTTGGGTGCTAACTGTCGTTTTTGTCTTTGATTTACGCTATTATCTGGTATCGACAATTTTGACGGTAGTTGCGGCTGTTGTATTTTTAGCCTTAAATTATAGTTTGGGCGTGACCTGGTATTTGCCTCTCATAACGATGGCTGGCGGGGCAGCGTTTTTCGGGCTTCAATTCCTGGCAACCAGAGGGAAAGGCATCGGGGAAGGCGACATTTGGCTTGGACTGATGCTAGGAGCGATGTTTGTCCAGGTTAATCTACTTATCTTAGCGATATTTGCTTCCTATATTATTGGCACTATTATCGCTCTTGGGCTGTTAATTGCCGGAAAGAAGGCCTGGTCTTCCAAATTGCCGCTCGGAGTTTTTCTGGCTCTTGGCGGACTCTTCGCCTTAATCTGGGGAAACAAGCTTCTTGATGCTTATTGGGCTTGGTTCCAGTTGTGAATATTTCAAAAATTTATTATAATGAAGTCGTATGCCTTAAATTGCTGAAGAGCCTGTTTTTATGCAGCTCTTTCGGTAGTTTTCAATATTTATATGAAAGATGATATCATCGCCGGCTTAGATATAGGCTCAACTGCCGTCCGCTTAGTAATCGGACAAAAGATTTCTGGTCCGACAGGGGATGAGATCCAAATTATTGGCGCCGTTTCTTCGCCCACAGCGGGTGTGAGTAAAGGCATCGTCAACAGTATCGAAGAAACGACTTCTTCTATTTCTGCCTGTCTTGAAAAAGCCGAACGTATTGTCGGCGTGCCGATTAGTAGTGTTTGGGTCGGAATTAATGATCCGAATGTGAAATGTGAAAGGAGCAAGGGCGTGGTTGCAGTCAGCAAAAGCGATGGTGAAATCAGTGATGCTGATGTCACTCGCGCAATTGAAGCGGCCCGTGCTTTAGCTGTACCTGTAAACTATGAGATTTTGCACGTGATGCCAATTAAGTTCAGTGTTGATAATCAAACGGATATCAAAGATCCAATCGGCATGAGCGGCATTCGCCTCGAAGTGGAAGCTCTTATTATTCAGGGTCTTACAACACAGACAAAAAATCTCACTAAGGCAATTTTTAGGACCGGTCTTGAGATTGAGGATCTTGTTATCTCACCGCTTGCAGCGGCTGAAGCTGTCTTAACGCCAAAGCAAAAGGAATTAGGTGTCGCGCTGATTAACATTGGTTCCTCCACTACTTCCATTGCCGTGTATGAGGAGAGAAATCTTCTACATGCCGCTATTTTACCAATCGGATCTGAATATATTACCAACGATATCGCTCTTGGTCTCCGTTGCCCGATTAACCTAGCTGAGCGCATCAAGCTTGAATACGGCAGTGCTGATCCCGATATGTTTGATAAAGATGAAGAAGTTGATGTAACGCACTTAGTAAAGGAAGAGGATGTAAACGATGACATCACAACTGTTTCGAGAAAGTATATTGCAGAAATAATCGAAGCCCGTGTTGAAGAAATCTTCGATAAGGTAGATAAGGAGTTGAAAAAGATTGATCGCTCAGGCATGTTGCCTGCTGGCGTTGTCTTCACCGGAGCAGGTGCTCAACTTGAAGGAATGATTGAGGCGGCAAAACGCAAGTTGCGTTTGCCAGCTGCTCTCGGCATCTCAAAAAATATTAATGTAGTGATTGATAAGGTCAAGACGCCGGAATTCTTACCGGCCCTCGGCCTAGTTATTTGGGGAGCTCATGAATACCCTAGCCAAAGCAATGGGAATTTCCAGAAAAATCTGGGAGACATCTTCGGCAAGTTTAGAAATGCGTTCCAAAAAATTATTCCTAGATAAATTAAATCAAGAGTAGCCGTTTTCTTGTAGGTAAGCGGCAATTCAGCCAGACATATGGCGGAAGTCAAACCAGACATTGAAACATTTGCAAAGATTAAAGTAGTGGGAGTAGGCGGGGGTGGCGGCAGCGCTATCAACCGTATGATTGAAAACGGCATCAAAGGTGTTGAGTTTGTCGCAATCAATACTGATATTCAGGCTTTGCACTACAATAAAGCGGGAGAAAAAATCCATATTGGCAA
>PHAH01000052.1 GCA_002841655.1 Candidatus Falkowbacteria bacterium HGW-Falkowbacteria-2 | reverse complement strand
TCAACCATGCCTCAGATTCGGCGCGCCGCCGAAAGAATGGCAATTAATACACCCCTCCAGGGAACAGCGGCGGATATGATCAAGAAAGCCATGCTTGATATTGCCGAATACTTGAAAGGCAAAGAGGATGAAATAAGGATGCTTTTGCAAGTACACGATGAGTTGATTTTTGAAGTTAAAGCGGATAAGCTTGATAAGCATATCGAACCCCTTAAGAAGTTAATGGAGTCAGCCCTTCCCTTGTCGGTTCCGGTAATCGTCGAGGCTGCTTCTGGAGATAACTGGGGTGAATTGAAATAGTATGATGATGATTGAATCGCAAAACATTGCCTTACTCGGATTGGGCAAAGAAAATCTGGCTCTACTCGGCTGGCTTTTTAAGAATGGCTACAGAGGAAAAGCAACAATCTGCGATCGCCGAAATCAATCTATCCTCAAAGATATTTTGAATCAAAATAAATTAACCCGTCTCACCACGATAGAATGGCGAACAGAGAAACAGTTTAATAAAAACCTTGCTGACTTTGAAATCCTGTTTCGCTCTCCTGGATGGCCTCTTGCCTGCCCTGGTGTCCAAGAAGCTTTAGCTGCTAATGTCCTGGTATCGAGCGCCATGGAATTCTTCTTCGCTATTTGTCCAAGCAAAAATACCATCGGTGTTACTGGCAGCAAGGGCAAAGGAACAACCGCTACCCTTATTTCGACTATTTTAAAAAAATCTGGTAAAAAAGTTTGGCTCGGTGGAAATATTGGCATCGCTCCATTTTCCTTTTTTGATAAAATAAAAAAAGAAGACTGGGTAGTCATGGAATTATCTAGCTTTCAACTGGAAGATATTGTAACTGGTCCTCGCTATGCCGTAATCACTAATTTGTTCCATGAGCATCTATCGCCAGCCGATCCTTTGAATCCAAACTATCATCACAGTTTTAAGGACTACTGGCAAGCAAAACTAAGAATCGCTTGCCACCCTGACAGCAAACTATTAGTTATTAACGAAAAGCTAAAAGCGAAATTGGAAAAAGAGAGTATTCTGAGTAAAGTAATATACTTTCGTGATAAACAAATGCAGTCTAAGCTGCGAGGTTCTTATAATGACGAAAATATCGGAGCCGCCTACGCTCTCTGCTCATATCTAAAAGTGCCAGCAAGCACAATCCAATCAGCGATAAAGAATTTCGGAAATCTTGAACACCGACTCGAATTTGTCACTGAAAAAAAGAGGGTAAAGTATTTTGATAATAGTTTTGCTACCACTCCAGAGAGCACAGCCCTAGACTTACTCTCTTTTTCGGAACCGATAATTCAGATTGCGGGAGGTGCAGACAAGGGCGCGGACTTTAAACCATTGGCAAAAGTCATTGCCAAAAAAACTAAGTGCTTAATTTTACTACCAGGTCAAGCCACAAGACGTCTCGCAACTGAAGTTAGAAAAGCTGGACTTAATAAAGATAAAATATTCGAGGCTGCTAGCATGGCTGAAGCCGTCGCCATTGCGCAACGTAAATCCGAACCAGGTGATATTGTTTTATTATCAACCGCCTGTGCCAGCTTTGGTATTTTTAAGAATTACAAAGACCGAGGTGATCAGTTTAAACTCTATGCTAAAAAATAAGGAAACGATTAAAATCGGGGTGTTCGATTCAGGTCTTGGCGGCCTGACTGTTTTAAAGCATCTTCTTAAAGAGTTGCCAGCTTATGATTATCTCTATCTCGGTGACACCGCCAGGGTTCCTTATGGCAGCAGGTCTGCTGAAGTTATCTACCGCTACACCGAAGAAGCGGTTGACTTCCTATTCTCTAAAGGTTGCCAACTGATTATTCTCGCTTGCAACACCGCTTCATCGCAGGCTCTGCGCCGTCTACAACAAGAATACCTTCCCAAAAAATACCCTGACCGTCGTATTCTCGGTGTTATTATTCCTCTTGCTCAAGCAGCCGCCCACCATGACAACATCGGCGTTATTGGCACTAAAGGCACAATCTCTTCAGGTGTGTATAAGGAAGAGATTTTAAAAATTAACAAGGGAGCCGCCGTTCACAGCAACAGTGCGCCTTTGCTCGTTCCACTAATCGAAGAGGGTCTGGCTGGTAAACCGGCGACCAACATGATACTAAAAAAATATCTACAACCGTTAAAAGTGAAAAAGATTAAAACTCTTATTCTTGGTTGCACTCACTACCCTTTTGTTATTAACGACGTTCGCCGAATCATGGGAAAAAACTGCGGAGTTCCTAATCCCGGACAAATAATTGCCTCAAGTCTAACTGATTATCTTGAAAGACATCCTGAGTATAAAACAGAAAGTATAAAAGACGGTAAGCGCGAATTCTATTTAACTGATGAGCCAAAAAGTTTTAAATCAATTGCTGAAAATTATTTAGGCTCAAAGATTGCACACATTGAACTTATCGAATTATGATCTTCCTCCTCCATGGCGCAGATTCTTTTCGACGCCGCCAAAAACTGAATGAATTAAAGGAGCGTTTTATGGCTGCGGTTGATACCCTCGGCCAGAGCTTAATTGTCATTGATGGCAAAACAACTGATGCTCGTGAGCTGCAAGATAAAATAAGTGCTGGCTCTTTGTTTACCAAGAAGAGAATGATTGTAATAGAAGATATTTTTCTGAACAAAAGCGAGACTGTCTTTACCGGACTACTAAAGCTCTGCGAAAAACACGCCGGGGCCGAGGATAATGCCATCATCTTTAACGAAGGCGAGATTGCGCCGACAAAAATAAAAGCGGATGCAAAAAAACTCTTTGCCTGGTTGCAAAAACAACCATTCGTCCAAGAATTCAAACCCCTCAATAATAGCCAGGTGATTGACTACGCCAAAAAAGCAATCACAGCTAAAGGAGGCCAAATTAGCCCGGGAGCACTTTCCCTGCTCATCACTCGAACCGGCAATGACCTTTGGCGACTTGATAATGAAATCACAAAACTGGTTGCTGCTAGTGCTGGAAAAGCAATTGACAATGCTTTAGTAATTGACATGGTTAAGGGAGAGGTTGAAGATAATATTTTTGCTCTCACTGATGCTCTTGGCAGCAAAAATAGTAGCGCAGCCCTACAACTACTTGAAGAACAGTTCGCTGCCGGTTTAAGTGCCGAGTACATCCTGGCTATGTTCCAGCGACAGTTCAAGATAATGTTGCAGATAAAAACGATTCAGGCAGCAGAACGACTTAGCGAGGCTCAAATTGCAAGCAAACTAAAACTCCATCCCTTTGTAGTGAAAAAGAGCTTATCCCAGAGCAGTCGCTTTACGTTGGCCGAATTACAAAACGGACTGGAACAGCTTCTTAAGTTGGATTATTTGAACAAGCAGGGCCGGGCGGATATAAAAAGCGAACTTTACGTCATAGTAGCTTCATTACGCTAAAAAAATCCCCTTAAATAACTCTTGCTTTTTTGTTTGCCTTCTGTTATATTTTAGCAAGAAGTTGCCGAAAACTTATTTTTTAGTGTTACTTTTGGAAAATAACGGGCAATTAGCTCAGTTGGTTAGAGCGCAACACTGATAATGTTGAGGTCGGAGGTTCGAATCCTCCATTGCCCACCTCAATTAAAAACATTAAATGATCGCGGGATAGAGCAGTTGGCAGCTCGCCAGGCCCATAACCTGGAGGTCGCTGGTTCGAATCCAGCTCCCGCAACAAAGACCGGCCCGATTGGTTCAAACACTGGGCCTCGGTAGCTCAGTGGTAGAGCAAAGGATTGAAAATCCTTGTGTCGTCAGTTCGATTCTGACCCGGGGCACAAAAGAGATTGCGGATTTAGAATTACGAATTACGTAGTAATTCCTAGTTCCTTGTCCGCAATTTTTATCATTAAACAGTTCACGGGGTATGGCCTAATTGGCTAGGGCGCCTGCTTTGGGAGCAGGAGATTCTGGGTTCAAGTCCCAGTACCCCGACAAGTGCCATTTTTGTAATAATATAACCATAAATCTGGCAAGAAATCAGCCTTGATTTTTATTTAGTTTTGTGTTAACATAGTATTACTTTTAATAATTTACCCAATTTATAATTAATTTCGTATGCCCAATAAGAAATCGGCTAAAAAAGAACTCAGAAAGAGTGTCAAGCGAGAAATCGCTAACGTTAAAGTAAAAAATGTCATGAAGACCTCTGTTAAGAAGTCTCTCAAGAAAATCCAGGCCGCTGACAAGAGCGTTAAGGATGATTTTGCTTTAATTATGAAGAATATTGATAAGGCTGCAAAAAAGGGCGTTATCAAGAAGGAAGCTGCTAGCCGCAAAAAATCACGTTTAGCTAAAAAAATAAACGCGCTGAAATAAGCGCCTAATAATCGTCACTTTTTGCTGGGATGAGGGTGCAACTCCCTGTTCTCGGAAAAAGCGCAAATACCTATGTTAGACAAAAAGAGCAAGGAGAAAATTATTAAAAAGTACCGTGTCCACGACACTGATACCGGTTCTCCTCAAGTACAGATTGCTATCTTGACTGAGGAAATCAAGGAATTAACTGAGCACCTCAAGCTACATAAGCATGATTATTCCTCACGTCGCGGTTTACTTAAAAAAGTCGGCGAACGCCGCAAACTCCTCAAGTACCTACAAAAAGAAAGTTTTGAACAATTCAAGGCCTTAGCTGAAAAGTTGAAGCTAAAAATTGCAACCAAACTTCAAGCTGAAGAGGAAGAAGAAAAGCTCAAGGAAAAGAAATACGGCGTAGTGGAAGAAACTGAAGATACTGAGCTGATTGCGGACGCAACCGAAGACAACGCATAATTTAATATGATAAAACACGAAGAACAACGCGTCGGTGTCCTCATCGACGTTGCCAACATGTATCATTCCGCTAAGAATCTTTACGGAAGACGCGTTAACTTCAAAGAAATACTTACACGAGCAGTGGCTGGTCGGAAACTTATCCGGGCCACTGCTTATGTTATCCGGGCAGAAAGCGACGAAGAGACTGCCTTCTTTGAAGCACTTAGCCAGCAGGGCTTTGAAGTCCGCATGAAAGATTTACAAATCTTCGCCGGTGGCGCCAAAAAAGCTGACTGGGATGTCGGGATCGCTATTGACGCTATTAAGTTGGCCGACAAACTAGACGTTATTGTCTTAGTCTCTGGTGATGGTGATTATTTACCCTTAGTCTCTTATCTACAGAACAACAAGGGCTGCCTCGTCGAGGTGCTCGCTTTCCGTAAAACCTGCTCTTCCCGCTTAGTTGAAGAGGCTGATGACTTTATCGACCTTGGTGGTGATCGTAAATTTTTAATCGGTTCAGCAAAACCACCACGCTTAAGCGTAAAATAATGATTAAATAAAAAGAATAAAAATAACGCTCTGACCTTTAAATAGATAGTACTGTAGAGATACAGTCCTGTAATTTAAAGGCCAGGCACAAATGTATGGAAAAAATCGTAAGCACTGACTGGCTTGGCCGCCAGCTCACGATTAAGACTGGTAAACTAGCCCTTCAGGCTGATGCCGCTGTCTTAGTTCAATACGGCGAGACTGTCGTTATGGCAACCGTCGTTCAAAACAAATCCCTCCGCGAAGGGGTAGATTTTTTTCCGTTGATGGTCGAGTTTCAAGAGAAACTCTATGCCGCCGGAATTATTAAGGGTTCACGTTGGATTAAACGCGAGGGCCGCCCGACTGATGACTCAGTATTAACCGGTCGTATGATTGACCGCACTATCCGCCCACTCTTTAATCAAGATGATCGTCGTGATATTCAAGTTATCATCACTGCCCTTTCCGTTGATCAGGAGAACGATCATGACATTCCCTCCCTCATCGCCGCCTCCGCTGCGTTAGCAATTTCCGGCGCTGATTGGCGCGGTCCAATTGGTGGCGTTCGTGTGGGCATGATTGAAAATGAATTTGTCTTCAATCCAACCTATCTCGAACAGGCTAAAAGCAGCCTGGATCTTATCGTTGCCGGCACCAAATCAAAAACAATCATGATTGAAGCCGCTGGTAATGAAATCTCGGAAGAGATAATGCTAAAGGCAATTATCGCTGGACAAGAACAAATGCAGCCTGCTATTGATTTAATCGAAAAATTAAAAAAGGAAGTTCCAGCCAAAGAA
>PHAH01000051.1 GCA_002841655.1 Candidatus Falkowbacteria bacterium HGW-Falkowbacteria-2 | reverse complement strand
TTGGACGGATTATAGGCATCTATACCATAATACTGCTTATACCGCAAGTTATCGCTCTCAAGCCTTCGCTTCGTGCTCTCCTTTACCGCCTCAACGGTATTCAAGCCGTCATCTTCATTTCTTTGAGAATTATGCTGTAAATCGCTAAAAATTCTTCTTGCGCCCTCTTCCTCGCTGACATCAAGGTAGATTTTGAGTGAATGAGGGATGAAAAACCAGGAAGTGCGGCCTTCAATCACAAAATTATCCTCCTTCAACCCTAATTCCCGCTGAAAGTCGTCGACTTCGCGATCGGTCGCCGGGTCGGTCTCCCCCAGCTTATTATATTCCGCCAAACTAAGTCCGCGCTCGGCGGCCTTTTCACGACGAATGCCGCCAATATAGTAGCGGGGCCAACCGAGGGCGTCAGCCAAACGACGTGCAAATGTTGATTTCCCGGACCCAGGGGCGCCACTAACAGATATAATCATAGGAAAATAAAAAGCTTGGAACAAGCTTTAATCAAACGCTAGCAACTAAATAATTTTTATTTTACTTTTGTGCTTGAATTATACTATAATAATACCATAAATAGAACATCGAGCAAGCCGTAAAAACGGCTTATCGACGAGTAATCCCGCGTTAGCGCGCTTTTTTATGTATTTAGAAAAACTGGAAATCCAAGGCTTTAAGTCATTTGCTAATAAAAACAAGCTTGTCTTCTCTAATACCATAGACAAGAACGGCCACCGCGGTCTAACCGCCATCGTTGGTCCAAACGGCTCCGGCAAATCTAACATCGCTGACGCGGTGCGCTGGGTTTTAGGTGAACAGAGCCTCAAAACTCTCCGCGGAAAAAAAAGTGAAGACGTCATTTTCAATGGCTCCGACCAAAAAAGTCGTTTAAGCATGGCGGAAGTTTCATTGTTTCTAAACAACGCTGATCGACAGCTCACCCCGCCCGTAGTTACTGAGGTTGATTCTGATACCCCAGAAACAGATGCTTCTGGCCACTCTCTTTCTCCCTTTGATTATGATGAAATCGTCATCACTCGTCGTCTTTATCGAAATGGTGATAGTGAATACTTGTTAAACGGCAGCCGTGTTCGCTTAGCTGATATCCAAATAATGCTTGCCAAGGCGAATGTTGGACAACGCACCTACAGCGTTATCGGCCAGGGCATGGTTGAAAACTTCTTAAACACTGGCGCCGCTGAACGCAAAGATTTTTTTGACGAAGCTACCGGCGTCAAACAGTTTCAAATTAAGCGTGACTCTGCCTTAAACAAGCTCGAGAATAGCTATGAAAATATGCAGCAAGTCGAAATGCTGCTCACCGAAATTAGACCACGATTGAAGATATTAACTAGACAAGTTGATAAGTTAAAAAAACGTGGCGCACTTGAAGAAGAATTATTTGCGCGCCAACATAAATACTACCACTCACTCTGGCAGGACATTAATGAAAAACTCAGCGGCACAACTAGTCGCTTAAACTTATTGGAAAAAGACAAGAAAGCGAAGGAAGAAGAACTCGCTGGTGTCAACGCTGAACTGGAAAAGATAAAAAGTGAAAGCGACAATGAAAATGGAGCGCCGATTCAAGAAAAATTACGGGCAGTTCAAAATGAGCGTAATGAAATTGTGCGCGCCATTGCCCGCTTAAATGCTGAATTAGAACTACAACTTGAAGCTCAGGGTCAATTCGACGCCGCTTGGTTAAACAACAAGCATGAAGAATTGAAAAATGAGGAACAACGATTGCAATCAGAAATTAACACTCTCAGTAAAACTGGAGATGCCACTAAGGAGTCTGCACTACGTGCCGAACTGCAGCAACTTGGCGTTGAAATTAGCCGTCGCGATGAAATAAAGCGTAAAAGCGAATTAAAGCAAGAAGAGAAGAATCAACTGCTCAAACGTTTAGCGCGCCTGGATGCTGTGCTTGAAGCCAACCTTGAAGCCCAAGGGCAATTTGATGTTGCTTGGTTAAATAACAAGCACGATGAATTGAGTCGTGCCCTTGATGGTATTAATCAAGAGATTGCTAAAATCGATGTTGATACTTTACGTGGCGAAATCAGCGGTTTAGACTCACAACGAGTGCAGCTTGATAGCCTCATTGCTCGCGGTAACAGTGAACTTCAAAATATTAATCGTGAAATTAAGGCTAGCGCCAAGCCGGCAGCTAGTCGTGATGAAATAAATTTAAGTATCGAGAATTTCTTAAGCCGACTTGATGCTATTAAATCTGAACAGAATCTCGACCGAATTAAAACCCTGATTGAGGAAGCGAAACAAGAATTTCAAAAACAAATTCGCACCCTTATTGATGGTGAAAATGAGGCTAAGCTAGAGAAGGCTAGGAACCTGCAGGAAGAAATTATTAAACATAATGAGGACAGACAAGCTTTAATCGCTGAAATCAACGATCTCCGCCTCGATTTATCAACCAAACAAGAACGTCGCCGTCTACTTGAAGCTCAACAAATACAGGCAACTCGTGAGATTAAGGAGATAAAAGATAATATTGCCCGTAGTGAAGTTAAGTTTGATGCTGATAAAATTAATAGTGAGAAAGAAATTATCAGTAAACAGCTATCCACCCTTGAAGAGGAAATACGTGACGCCCTCTCTGAGAGTCAGACGGCCAACCTTTATACGGACCGACAGCGTTTAGTTAATGAAATCAATGAATGTCGTGTCGCGGCTGCCTCAAAGCAAGATAAGCAGCGTCATCTCGATGAGAAATTAAGACAGCTGGGCAAGGAAATAAAAGACATCCAAGAAAAAATTGCCAAGAGCCAGGTCAAATTTGATGCCGATAAGATTAATAGCGATAAAGCTGCCCTAAACAAACGCTTGGCCGAAATCGATTCTCAAATATCTTCGTGGCAATCTGAGTTACAAGCGGAAAATGATCGCAAGGATGAAGAAAAGCGTCGTTTATTTGCCTTCCAGTCACAAATCCAAAACCTACAATCTGGCCTCAATATCATCTCAAACGAGTTAAATGCTCTTAAAGTTGAAGCCGCAAGACAGGAAACTAGATTAGAAGATCTAGAGAACAACATTCACGATGACGAGCTAGAATTATCTCTTATTAAAGAATATGCAGTCTCCGCTGAGGACGATGGACTTGATGATGATCGTTTACGAAAACGCATTAACGAACTCAAAAGTCAGCTAGAGATGATTGGTGGCATTGATCCTGAAACTGAAAAAGAATATACCGAAACAAATGAGCGCTATAATTTCCTAGAAAAACAAACCGCTGACTTAGACACAGCAATCGAATCACTGGAAAAGATTATTGCTGAACTTGATATCAATATCAAAGAGCGCTTTGAAAAGGAATTTAAAATTATTTCAGAGAAATTCAGTGAATACTTTAAGATATTATTCAACGGCGGCTCTGCTAAAATATATAAGCTCGAGACGATAGAGAATGAAGAGGGTGCTAGTACTGAAGCTACTTCTACCACCCCGGAAGATGATCGCTTTAAGCGTCTTAAACGATTGCGCAAGCACAGTTCTCTTGGTCTAGCTGGTATCGAAATCCAAGCAACTCCTCCAGGCAAAAAAATTCAGACTATTTCTATGCTGTCTGGCGGTGAACGCGCTTTAACTGCTATTGCTCTTATCTGTGCTATTATCAGCGCCAACCCTTCACCTTTCGTGGTGCTTGACGAAGTCGATGCTGCTCTTGATGAAGCCAACTCTGAACGTCTTGCTCAAATTCTAGATGACCTCTCATCTAAAACCCAATTCGTTACCATCACTCATAATCGCGCTTCAATGAAGCGAGCCAGCATTATTTACGGCGTGACCATGAAGGCTGACGGCGTCAGTCAATTACTCAGCATTCGCCTTGATGATATCAACGCTTTCCGTAGTTAAAAATATATAGAAATAATAAAACCGCTCAAAATCTGAGCGGTTTTATTATTACCGAAACGACTTTATTATAGTAAGTACTCAATTAACGATTGAACGATAAATATTGGCATAAATCAGCCTACGCGTGATTTACTTAATTGCCTAGAATTTGGTATAATAACAATAATCGCCCACATCTATAAGCGGGCGTCTTATCTTAGCGATATATTTATGCCGAAAAAAATTCTTGCACTATTCTTACTTGGAATTTTTGTTCTCACAGCCGGCTTCGGCTGTAAGACGGTGGATAAAAAAACTCAGGCAGCAATGCAGCCAATCTCACTTACTTATTGGCGTGTTTTTGATGGCCCCGATACCCTTGCCCCGATCATTGATGCCTATAAGGTTATACATCCAAACATTAGCATCACCTATCGTAAGCTTCGCTACGAAGAATATGAAACGGAACTACTCAATGCTCTCGCTGAAGACCGTGGGCCCGATATCTTATCTATCCATAACACCTGGATGCCAAAGTATCAGAATAAATTAACCCCAATGCCCGCGAGCATCACCATGGCTTATCCAGTCGAACAGGGCTCCATCAAAAAAGAAGTGATTCCACAGCTACAAACGGTAAAAAGCCCAAGTTTAAAAGAAATTAAAGACCGCTTTGTTGATGTTGTCTATGGCGATGTGGTAATGACCGATAATCAGGTTTATGGATTACCTTTATCAGTCGACACCTTAGCCCTCTTCTACAACCGCGACCTCTTCAATAATGCTGGCATCGTCGAAGCACCTCTATACTGGAATAAGGAGTTCCAACAGAACGTCAAGAAATTAACCAGACAAGACGCTGTTCTTGGACTTGTTCAGTCAGGCATTGCTTTAGGTGGCGGCACCAACATTGAGCGCTATAGTGATATTCTCTCAATTCTGATGATGCAAAATGGCGCAACCATGATGGAGGGGAATCGCGTTCTCTTTCATTTACTACCGCAAGCTAATAAAGATAATGGATATAACCCTGGTCTCGAAGCTCTTCGTTTTTACATCGACTTTGCTAATCCTGGAAAGGAAGTATATTCTTGGAACGACGAACTACCAAATTCTATTGAATTATTTGCCAGCGGCAAGCTCGCCATGATGTTTGGCTACTCATACCACGTCGACACAATTAAAGCGCTGGCGCCGAAATTAAACTTTTCCATCAGTAAATTGCCTCAAATTGAAGGTAGTCCAATTGAAGTCAACTTCGCGAACTACTGGATTGAGACTGTTTCCAAGAAAAGCAAATACCCAAATGAAGCTTGGGATTTCGTCCTGTTTGCCACAAAAGAACAACAAGCTAAAAAATACTTAGAGGCGACTGGCAAACCAACCGCTCTGCGTTCACTTGTCGCCGAACAGAGAAATAGTGATGAAATCGGTGTTTTCGCCTCACAAGTACTGACCGCAAAAAGCTGGTATAGGGGTAAAAATGCGCAAGCCGCAGAAACCGCCATTGCCGAAATGATTAGCACCGCTAGTGAAAATTTAGAAAAGATTATAGACGCTATCAATGCCGGCGCTGCCAAGGTGCAGCAAACGGTTAATTAATATTATGATAAAAAGACTACCCCTCGTCGCCCTCATTTCCACTCTTGTAATAATTCCGCTCGCTCTGCCTGATCTTGCTCTTGCTCAATCTATTGTCGACAACACTACTTCGGATTATCAGACTGGAAATTATGATTTAAATGACATGGTTTTGTTGGCCATAAGGGCGTCTAGAATTATTCTTGGTCTAGTTGGTTCACTTGCCCTCCTCATGTTTATTTACGGCGGTCTCATGTTCTTAATCTCATCGGGAAGCAGTGAGAAGGTAACTAAAGCCAAAAATATCATAATTGCCGCCGCCATTGGTCTTATCATCGTCTTCACTAGCTTCGTCATCATCCGCTTTGTTCTCGAGATGATGGGCATATCTTGGAATGGTATTTACACACCAGGAAAATAGTTCAGTATCTTTAAGAAAATAATAATATATCCATGTCCCGATTCACCTTTAAGTCGCTCGCAACCGAAGAAAGAGCAGGCGAAAAACTTCGCCGCGCCCGTGAAGATAAAAAGGCGACTCTAGAAGACGCTGCTCAAATTTTGCGCATTCGGGTTGAGTATTTAGCCGCATTAGAGAACGAAGAGTATGACCGCCTGCCCTCAGGTCTATATGGCCGTCAATTTCTTAAAGAATACAGTCAATTATTGAAACTTGATTATCGCAAACTCGTTCGTCCCACTCCCTATTCCGAAGAG
>PHAH01000050.1 GCA_002841655.1 Candidatus Falkowbacteria bacterium HGW-Falkowbacteria-2 | reverse complement strand
CAACATTTCCTGCAAAGTATGAGCGGCGCCATACCCTTCAAGTGCCCACACTTCCATTTCACCAAAACGCTGCCCACCAAACTGAGCTTTACCACCCAAAGGCTGCTGAGTAATTAAGGAGTATGGACCAATTGAACGTTGGTGGATTTTATCTTCCACCATGTGATTTAATTTCAAGACATATTTATAGCCTACCGTAATCTTGTGATCAAAGGCTTCACCGGTGCGACCATCAAACAAAGTAACCTTACCGTCTTCTGGTAAGCCCGCTTTCTTTAATTCTGATTTAATCTGATCTTCGGTAATACCGTTTAAAGCCGGAGTTGCAACCCTGTAGCCAAGCTTTTGCGCCGCAAAACCAAGATGCGATTCAAGCAACTGACCGAGGTTCATACGAGAGATAATACCTAAAGGAGAGAGAATAACATCAATAGGCGTTCCGTCTGCCATGTAAGGCATATCTTCAGCGGCAACGATGCGGGAAATAACACCCTTATTACCGTGGCGACCAGAAACTTTGTCACCGACCTGCACTTTGCGCAGGTTAGCAACGGAAACCTGAATGGATTTCAAGACACCAGCGGCCAGCTTGTCACCTTCTTCACGAGAGAAAATTTTGACATCAACAACCTTACCGTGTTCCCCGTGTTCGAGGTATAGAGATGAGTCGCGAACATCTTTCGCCTTCTCACCGAAAATAGCACGCAATAATTTTTCTTCAGCAGAGAGAGTGGTTTCACCCTTCGGGGTAATTTTTCCGACCAAGATATCGCCGGAAGAAACTTCAGCACCGATATGGATAATACCGTCTTCATCGAGATTCTTTAATTTCTCTTCGCTGATGTTTGGAATGTCATTAGTAATAACTTCCGGTCCGAGCTTTGTATCGCGAACATCAATAGTATAATTTTCAATGTGAATGGAAGAATAGACATCCTCCTTCACTAAACGCTCAGAGATGATAACAGCATCTTCGTAGTTGAAGCCGTCCCAGGTCATGAAAGCGACAAGCACGTTCTTACCAAGGGATAATTCACCATTATCAATCGAAGGACCATCAGACAAAATCTGACCAGCCTTCACCTTCTCGCCAACTGTTACTAATGGATGCTGATTAATACAGGTCGAGAAGTTCGAACGTAAGAATTTATTCAAAACATATTTAGCCACTTGTCCTTTTTTGTTTTCAACCTCGATGACACTGGCATCGGACTTAACCACAATACCGTCTTCTTTAGAAATAATGACGTGACCACTGTCGCGAGCCGCACGAGCTTCAACGCCAGTACCAACAATCGGAGCCTCAGCCTTTACCAAAGGCACAGCCTGACGTTGCATGTTCGTTCCCATCAGTGAGCGCTGTCCATCATTGTGTTCCATGAAAGGAATCAAGGATGTAGCAATAGAAATAATCTGATTGGCCGCAACACCAACAAAGTCGATGTTAGCAACATCTTCCATGCCTGGCTGACCAAACTTTCTCACCTCAAAACGACTAACAATAATACGATTATCAGCATCAACAGGGATAGTGGCGTCAGCGGTAATGAATTTTTCTTCTTCAAAAGCATCAATGAAAACAATTTCATCGGTAATACGGCTACCAGTCTTATCATGCTTCACCTTTCGATATGGAGTTTCCAAGAAACCGTAGCTATTTAAGCGAGCGAAACTTGATAAGTGACCGACGAGACCAATATTTGGACCTTCAGGGGTTGCAATCGGACAGATACGACCATAGTGAGTGGCGTGCACGTCACGGACATCGAAGCCAGCACGTTCACGAGTTAAACCACCAGGACCCATCGCTGACAAACGACGCTTATGTTCAAGCTCGGCGAGTGGATTGGTCTGATCCATGAACTGTGATAACTGAGAGGACATGAAGAATTCCTTCACCACACCAATAACCGGACGAGAGTTTACTAATTTATTTGGAGTCAGAGTCGCGATATCAGTGGTGGACATGCGATCCTTGATGATGCGCTCCATGCGAGCTAAACCAACACGGAAACGATTCTGAACAAGTCCGCCGATAGCACGAATACGGCGATTACCGAGATGATCGATATCGTCTTCCGGTTCCTTTGTAATATTTAAACGGATAACTTCTTTAACAATGAGAAGTAAATCTTCTTTTCTTAAAACGCGGTTCTCCTTCTTATTCGCTAAATCAAGACCAAAGCGGCGATTCAACTTATAGCGACCAACGCGTCCAAAATCATAGCGATCAAAACGGAAGAACATGGAGTGAATGAGCTGACGAGCATTATCAACTGAAGCCAAATCACCCGGACGGATGCGGCGATATACCTCCTGTAAACCTTCGGCTTCATTCTTAGCAGTATCTTTTTCAATTGTTGCCTCGATAAATGTCTGCTCTTCATCATTCTTTACTAAATCAACATCAGCGAATAATTTCTTGATTTCTTCATCAGTTTCATAACCAAAAGCGCGCAGAAGTGACGTCACTGCCACCTTACGCTTTCTGTCGATACGCACCCAGATTACCTTATTTGAATCAGTTTCAATTTCAAGCCAAGCGCCGCGGTTCGGAATAATCTTAGCACCGTAACACTTCTTCCCCTTAATAAACTCAGCAGTGAACATAACACCAGCGGAACGAATAAGCTGGGAAACGATGACACGTTCGATGCCGTTAATAATGAAGGTGCCCTTGTCGGTCATGATCGGGAAATCGCCAAGGTATACTTCTTGGTTGGAAACACTATCAGTCTTCTTATTAACAAGGCGAGTCTTCACGCGGAGGGGTGCCTCATAAGTGATATTCTTCTCACGGCTCTCGATTTCAGAAAATTTCGGTTCATCGAGATAATACTCTTCAAAATACAACTCTAAATCACGGCCAATGAAGTCCGTAACCGGATTGATTTCATCAAATAACTCAGCCAGACCTTCTTCAAGGAACCAGCGATATGAGTCCTTTTGGATCTCAATAAGGTCAGGTAAGGGCATCACCTCTTTAAAGTCGGTAAAGAACTTACGTTCGGCGATTTTTTTATCTACGGTGATCGCGTTTGGCATATGCTTTAAGGGCGGCAAACTATGCACCATCTAATAAGAGGACGGCGATAGTCGGACCTGAATTTTATTGACTTGATGAGACAAGCGCATTAACGAAAAAAAGCCTCAAACCGAAAATGGCTTGAGTTTTAATTACTATCTTTTGTTGCGCCTGGAATATTTAATCACTTTAAATAATGTTTATTTATAAAGTGAATTTGAGCGAAAAATACAAAAAAAACGGATGGTGTCTAATTGAAAAATTTTCACCTCTCTTGCCGTTTTTACTTGGATTTTTTACCTAATTGCTGATTGTAATTCTTATAGTATTACATTCCAGAATATTTGTCAACAACCTACTTTGAGAGCTCTTCCCTGGCCACCCGACGATCGTCCCAGGGAATTTTTTTATCACCAGCGACGCAAATATACTGCTCCGCCCCTTTGCCGGTAATCAGCACTAAATCGGAGGGCTCAGCCAGGTTAAAAGCCAGACGAAAGGCCTCGCGACGGTCTAAAACCTTATATAAATCCTTATTTAACACCTTTCCCACTTGCTCGGCGCCAACAGCAACCTGATCTATGATCAACTGCGGGTCTTCATCATACGGGTCTTCATCGGTAACGATAACAATATCAGCCTTTTTGCCGGCCATCTTCCCTAATATTGGCCGCCGAGACTGATCGCGCCCACCACCCGCGGAGCCAAGAATGTGAATCAGGCGATTATGCGCAATTCGGTCCAAATTTTGATATAACCCTTCCATAGCCTTGGGCTCGAAAGCATAATCAATTAATACGGTGAAGGGCTGACCAGCCTCTATTTTCTCCATTTTTCCGGCCAACACCTTAATGCGCCCAAGAGCTTCAATCGACTGAGCGGGCAAGATATTAAGACAAAGAGTTGCGCATAAGGCGCTAACGGCGTTAAAAACATTATACGAGCCGAGCACTGGCAAGTGATACATTTCGCCATTTAGATTGAAGCGAGAACCCCCAGCTTCAGAGAATAATGGTTCATAGCGGAAAAACTCCGGCTCAGGCTTAACCTCATCGCCGTCACGATATATTAATTCACTGCTCTTTAAAGCAGGATTTAAAGTATAGACGACCTTACGTTCGGCAGGGAAAGACAGGAAATATGAAGCATATTCATCATCTCCATTAACAATAATCGTTTTCTTGATCAAACGTAGCTCTGTTTTTTTCAAACCACTCGCACTCATCACCACTTTATTATTTTCATCAAGATACTTTGACTTACAAGTGTCAAGATGTGCAAATAGCTTGCCTTTCGCATTTTTGTAGTTTTCAAAATTACCATGAGCCTCAATATGCTCTGGATATAAGTTTGTAAAAACAAGAAAGTCGTAATTGATAAAACGGTGGCGGAACTGCTCAATTCCCTGTGAAGTCGTTTCCACAACTACTGCTCGACAGCCATTCTTCACCATCTGCCTGAGTGATCGCTGCAAAAAGAAACGTCCCGGCATTGTCATTTTCTTATCATTCAACCACTCGCGTGCCCCATCATCAAACTGCGCTGTGGAAGTATAGCCGGCCTTATAGCCGCTCGCAGATAAAAGACGTGCTAAGAAATATACCGAGGTAGTTTTGCCGGTTGTGCCAGTAACACCAATAACTATAAGCTGTCTACTTGGAAATCCGTAATACAAAGCCGCCAAAGCACCCATTATATAATGATAGGCCGGCTGCAACCAGATAAACAGTTTTTTAGGTATTAATTTTTTCAATTTTGATAACATACGTCTATTATAACAAGAAAGTAAAAAAGAAAAAACTATGCAAAAAAGGCCTTTATCAGGCCTTTTTAGATTATTCTTATCAACGACTATCGACTAAAAAACATCCCTTCGTCTTCCTCCTCAAAGGCTCTTGGTTTTGGCTTCGACTTTGGTGCTGGATCCTCCTTGGGTACATCGGGAATCTTATCATCATCCTCTTCTTCAACAGTCTCGACTTCTTCGACTTCTTCAGTATCTTCTTCCTCTTCTACATAATTATTACCAGCGGTTTTCCCAGATCTAATATCATCGAGAATTCCTTCCTCGTCCTGCACCTCATCATCAGGACCGTCATCTTCAAGTAAAAAATCAGGAGTGTCCTCAACCGCAGTTTCTTCTTCAATCTCTTCCTCATCTCCAGAGAAAGCTAAAGTGCCATCATCACCCTCATCGTCACCTAAGTATGATCCCGGAGCTTGAGCCTCACTACGTCTATGCACCGGCAAGCCACTCATTCCCTGACTCTGCATATTTTCAAACTCTTCCCGGCTCAATAATATTTCACGGGGCTTTGATCCGTTCGCCGGTCCGATTACACCCGCTTCTTCAAGCATGTCTAATATTTTAGCAGCGCGTCCGTAACCGATGGAAAGGCGTCTTTGTAATAAGGAGGTTGAAGCTTTTCCAGCTTTAATAATTATTTCTTGAGCCTCGCTCATCAGTTCATCTTCATCACCATGAGTGCCGTCCATACCAACACCCGCATTGCCGCCCACCTTCTGCCGGTCGGTAACGCCTTCAAGATAATCAGCTTCACCGCTTTTTTCTTTAATAAAGCTAATGATATCGTTGATTTCCTGATCGCTAACATAGGCACCCTGAATACGCTTTGGCTTTGACAATTCCGCGGTAGTGAGCAACATATCACCCTGCCCTAATAATTTCTCAGCGCCACTCATATCGAGAATGGTTTTGGAATCAACTAATGAGGTAACGGAGAAAGCAATACGAGCCGGGACATTAGCTTTAATTAATCCAGTAATAACATCAACACTCGGACGCTGGGTAGCGAGAATTAAATGAATACCAACGGCGCGAGACATCTGAGCCAAACGAATAATCGCGGCTTCCATTTCCTTCCCTGACGTCATCATGAAATCTGCAAGCTCATCGATAATGAAAATGATATACGGTAATTTCTCTGAAGGCTTATCGGCGTTAAAACTCTGGATATTCTTTTTGCCTGCTTTATTTAGCACATCATAGCGACGGTCCATTTCGTTTAAACACCACTTCAAAGCATTAATCGTTTTTGACACCTCGGTAATTACCGGGGTAAGCAAATGAGGAATGCCGTTATAGGCCGGCAACTCAACGCGTTTCGGGTCAACCATGATAAAGCGTAAATCATCAGGG
>PHAH01000049.1 GCA_002841655.1 Candidatus Falkowbacteria bacterium HGW-Falkowbacteria-2 | reverse complement strand
AAAGTGCCAAAGAGGGTACTGCATCAGTTGTGCTCGGTGGTCTCTATATTGGTAAAATAAGCGCTTTTCAGGCAACCATTTTAATTGCTGCCTCAGTCTATTTAATATACTGGGTTAGCGGTGGAATGATCAGTCCTGAATATGGAGTTTATGGAACTAGTATTGGTGCCGTCGCAGTCTTATCTATTTTACCAATCATTTTAGCTTTAGATGCACAGGGCGCAATTTCTGATATGGCCCAAGGAAACCTAACAATGTCTGGTATTAATGGAGTAAGGTTGGATGCAATGAATAAGATGGATTCACTCGGAAACACAATGGCAGCAATGGTTAAAGGTATCGCCATTATTTCTGGCGTATTAACCGCAATTGTGTTAGCCTACGCTTTTAGGGGGGCTATTAACAAGGCTCTATTAGATTTTGGCTTTAGCACAGAGATTGATTACAGTCTCTTTAACATCGAAGTACTTACTGGTATTCTGGTTGGCGCCGCCTCTCCGCATTTGTTTTCGGCAAAGTTCTTTAAGAGCGTTCCCGCAACAACAAAGGTGATGATGGATGAAATTAAGCGTCAAATCAGGGATTTGGGTATTTTTAGAGGTGAGAATGAACCTGATTATGACAAATGTGTTGATCTCGCCACGAGAGCTGCTCAAAAGAATTCAATTGGACCAGCAATATTTGCAGTTGGGCTACCAGTTGGAATCGGTATCGTGCTTGGACCTGCCGGAATTCTGGCTTATCTGCTTTCGGCCTTAGCCAGCGGATTTATTGAAGCAATTGTAATGTCAAATGCTGGTGGAGCCTGGGATAATTCGAAAAAGCTTTATGAGGCAAAGCCAGATCGCGACAAACATTCAGCTGAATACAAATCCTTAATTGATGGCGACGTAATTGGTGACACTACTAAAGATGTTGCGGGACCTTCTCAAAATATCTTGATCAAGTTGCAAATTACGGTTTCAATCTTTACCGCACCTCTTCAAGTGTATCTACATTATCTGTTAACATCATCTTTCTAAAACCCCGGTATCATGGAAGTATTTCTGTTCTTATTTGTATTTGGCATAATCGGTTTTGTGGCTACAGAGAATCCCGACGAAAGAATTGTTATTCTGGGCGTTATTAGTATCGCCGCGCTCTTTGTTTGTGGTCTTCTGCATTGTGCTCAGATTGCTCCCGTTATAATTCTTATTTCGGCTTTAATCTGTTGCGCTGTTGCCTCAACCCGTTTTGTATTCCGCTCCACTGTGACCGGAATTGCCCTCATCGTTCTTACGTTCCTTACTGTTGCCGATTTTATAACTTGGTCGGCCTTAATTACCACGGTTATTGTGCTCGGAGCCATTCTTACCTGGCACCGGTTTCTCGACAGTGAAGTCGTATCTTCAAACTAACCCTCTAACCTGCAGCTTAAAAACTGCAGGTTTTTTTTGTATTCGAAATAAAAGAACTCCCTAATGGGAGTCCTTGGTGATAATAAATGATTTAGGGCTGGCTAATCGAGATAATTGATAATTCCGGCTGGATAAACAATTGCAGATTTAAGATCACCTGTATCCACCCAGATTGCTTCTCCGTCAGCACTGTCTAGGATTTTGAATTTTTCTGTCTGGTATAGATTCTCATCCGCAAATTTAGCTTCGTAGATGAAGCAAAGTTCGTGCCAGGGTTTTTCTTCGTAGGTAAATATGTTTTCAATAACAGTGATAAGTTGGCAGTCGGTGATGTCAGCATCAATTTCTTCTTTAAACTCTCGCTTCAGGGCTTCCTGGGAGGTTTCGCCGAAATTTATCCCTCCACCAATAGGGCGATAGAAATGTTCATTTTTGGACTTATCAAAGCCGGGGGATAGGAGAATTTTTCCTTCTTTTCTAATGAAGGCAATGGCTAAACCCCTGATGCCATCTTCTTTGTTTATCATAAGCATACGAATATTTATATAAAGCTAATTATACTACTAGGCATTAACGATTACAATTATGTTCCTTTATGAGTGAAGGCAGGCAGGTTTTTTAACTATAATTTAAGGTGTCTTCATTGGCTATTTGCTATGATGTTTGAGAATAAAAACGGACTCCCTTGCGGGAGTCCTCGGAGCCTAGGAGATCGTGAGATCTCTAGGTATTGTGAGTATATTATAGCAGATTATACATATTAAGCAAGACGTATTATGACAGACAAAATCTCAAAAATAATCAATTGGAGTTTGTTGAAAGTCCGAATGGACCATGCTTTTAGAAATGTGTATGTGATAAAGAAAGAAATCTGGTGGGCAAGCATCGGAATGAATATTGGACACGAAGAAAATGGTAAAAACTCTTTGTTTGAAAGACCCGTGCTAGTACTAAGGAGATACAGCAACCATTTAGCGCTTGTTGTTCCGCTATCCAGCAAGTTTAAAACTAATCGATATTATTTCAAAATTGAATACAAGGGAAGAATTAGCTCGGTTTTAGTTTCTCAAATTAGAGTTATAAGTACTAAGCGATTTATTCGTAAAATTGGCACATTGGATAGGGCTCTATTTGAGACTATCCAGAAGGAGGTGAGCGTCCACTGAAGATTGTTATCTTTTTCGTTATATTATATAATAATCTTAGCGATTTTAATTAAATATTTAGAATTCTATGTCTGCGAATACTTATCAGCGCATCTTGCAAATTGGTATTTTCTTGTCTTTAGGGGTGATATTTTTGGTGTTCAGTAATCTTCTTTTCCCGTATATCTCCTCAAAGCAACTAAGCTTCAATATTTTGATGGAGCTACTGTTACCATTTTGGTTAGTGCTTATCTGGAAGTTTCCTGCCTTCCGCCCATTTAAGTCATATGTAACTTGGGGATTAGCCGCCTTTCTCGGGGCAATTTTATTAACCAGTTTTACTGGCGTTGATTTTAATCTAAGTTTTTGGGGAGATGTTGAACGCTTGCTCGGCTTTTTCCATATCTTGCACTTCTTCCTCTTTTATCTCTACATTATTACCGCTTTTCGTAATCGGGAAGACTGGTATTTGCTATTATCCGCCTCGGTGGCGGTTGCCACTATTGAAGCTTTCATTATTTTAACGAGTGAGCGCATCGGCACCATTGGCAATACCGCTTATGTGAGCGGTTATATGCTTTTTAATATCTATTTCGCCGTGCTTCTGTGTTTTCGTACCGCTTTAAGAAAGCAATGGCCTTTTTATATCACTATTATCTTGATGCTCATCGCTTTTTTCCGAGCTGACACCTCGGGGGCAATAATTGGGCTCGGCGTAAGCGTGCTCTTACTTATTTTCCTGCTCGGACTCTTTGCTCACCGCCGTCGTCTCCGTCAAATTGCGCTGATTGTTTTTTCGGTTGCCGTCATTGCGGTTGTTGCTTTGTTTTCACAGTATAATCAACCTTGGTTTAAGGAGAATCCCTTTTTGAAAGATTTGAGTGTGAATAAATCAACCTTCCAGACACGCTGGCTTTCTTGGGAGGGAGCTTTCCGTGATTTTCCGGATCATCCGATTTTAGGGACTGGTTTCGGTAATTATGCACTTATCTTTGATCGACAGTTTAATCCTGAATTCTTTAATTATTCGACTACTGAAACTTATTTCGACCGCGCTCATAATAATCTCATCGATATTGTTTCTACTACAGGTCTGGTTGGCTTGTTTGCCTATTTAAGCATCTTCATTGCGGCCGCAATGGCCTGGTTTAGGGCAGTGAAACGACATGGCTTTAGGGTGCAACCGGGGGCAGAGGGAACAGCGATGCGCGAATTATTGGTGATGGCGGCCTTGCTTGCTGCCTACTTCATTCAGAATCTGGCAGTATTCGATTCTTTGCCGACCTACATGGGCTTGATGATTTCACTCGCCTATCTCATATTCATCACTCGTCCTGAAACTGAAACCGAGCCCATACCTAGTGCTCCGTCAATTTCTGATACCAAAGAATATATAGGTCTAGTGATGGCTGGGATCTTAATGCTCATCATTGTTTTTAGCTACAATGTCCGTTCCATGAATATGTTGACTCGCGTCATCGAGGCTTATTCCTATGTCGCTACTGGGCAATATAATCTTGGTTTAGAGTCATATCGCGAAGCTTTGGCGATGGATACTCCTCTTATCCGTGACGCTAGAACAACGCTGGTTAATATTGTGATTAGCAACCCCAGCATCTTCCAGCGATTTTCCGAGGATAATTTGAAAGAAAGTATTGATTTCGTTGAGACCGAACTCGAAAAAAATGTAGCCTATAATCCCGCTGACAGTTTAACGCAGATGCAAGCGGCGCAGGTCTATGACATCATCTCCCGCTATTATACTAATCAACCCTCTCTCTTTGCGGTCTATTCCGACAAGGCGATAGCGGCGATAGATCGCGCCATTGCTTCCAGCCCCCGTCGTGTACCTGTCTATTTCGTTAAAGGACAAATATTAATTAGCCGTGGCGACATTGAGGGCGCTGAAGAAGCTTTTGTTTATGCCCGCGATTTGAATCCGAGTTATATTGAAAGCACCTGTCAGTTGGCAAACTATTATTTCATTTCTGAACAAGTTGAAAAAGCTGAGCCCTATGTTGATAGTTGTTTGGATGGTGGCGGCAAGAGTTTGATGCCAACTGTGCTAAAAGAATTTTCTAAGCGCTATTTTGAGGCGGGGGATGAAGCGCGTCTGCTCTTGTTATATCGCGCCTTGTCGCTGCAAAGCCAGGATGCCTTGCTCTTTGCTAATCTCGCTCAGGCTGAGTTGAAGGCAGGGAACTTGGAAGAAGCTTTGGCGGCAGCGATAAAGGCTGCCGAAATTGACCCCTCTCTTCGTCCAGCGGTCGAAGGTTTCATTGAACAGATAGAAAGTAATTTCGCTCCAGAATTATAGAAAAAAAATCAATTGAATAATATTCCAGACACGCCCGTGTTTACGGGCGTTTTTTGATATATTCAACAAGGGTTGAATTCACCTTCTTCTTCACGAGTCTTCATGGCCTATTTGTTATGATATTTTCGGTACCCCATAAGCCTGTATTTTGTGCAATGGTATTATTTGCAACTATTTTTTAAAAACGATTTATTAATTTTTTAAATATGAGTACACTTATGAATCATAAATCACTACAATTTCATTTAGAATCGGGCGATTATTTTGGTACCTTAGCAACCACACTAGATTTATTGAGACAAGATCTATTTACCAATGAAGAAGGTAAATCATTTCTGGAACAAAAAGTAAAAGAGCTGGAGTACTTGCAAAACAAATATAAAATAAATAAAAAATGAAATTGAGAATAAAAAAAGAGCCAGTATCATACGAAGTATGTTACTGGCTCGGCAATCGTTTGCTTATTTAAGCGTTTGTTTTCTCTTTTTTGTTTTTGTGATAGGTGATCGCAAAGTCAACTGAGAAAGGATTTTCTGAGAATTCAACTCTCGCAATGTTCTCTTTTGGGAACATTTCAGCGAATTTTTTCCATTCCCGGATTTTTGCTTCACCGTTAGGGTTAGCTTGGTCTGTTACTGCATGACCGTTGCTTTGAGGCTTAGCTGCTTCAGGTTTCGTGAGAGCGGGAGCATTGGCTTCAGCGTTTTCGTTTTGAGCAACAGGTGCTTCGCTACCATTAGCGGCGGCTTCAGTGGCCTGAGGGGTCAGGGTGCTGTCGATGAGAAATTCCCAACCATCAGGAAGTATGAAATTGTCCCTGGCAATGATTGAGAACGAGTTGCCACAATGACTTCTCCAGTACTGAACTGATGTTTGTCCGTTTCTGCCTTGAATGGTAACGCGAACGACTTTTTCGCCTGGCTTGATATAAGCAGGACGCTGTCCATCACCAAAGTGCATGGTAGTTAAGACTTTTCTTGGACCATGAAGTCTTCTTATGGTTCCGCGTTCAAGTCTGGTAACTCTGCTTCCTTCGGGAAGGCGTTGTTGAATTTGGTTCACCGCGGCTTGATCATTGTTGCTCAACCCTCCAGGAATTACTGGTGGAAAGTTTTCAGGATCACGATTCAGATCTCTCCTGTACTTCATTATTGAGTAAAGAATACTCGCAAATAGCAGGATTCCCAGTAACCATATTAGCCAGTCAAGGTTTTTCGATTCAGCCACTTCGGTTGTTTCCACAGGTAGAGCAGGGGTAATCGTCACTTCAATTGGTGTGGTTTTGAGTTCTCCAGCGTGGTAGCGTTCACAAATTCTCCAAATGCAATCGTGTTTATTAAGTCTTTTAACGCCTTCGGCTTGTCTATTTAATAGATCAACTCTCTGAGCGATTAAGTAAGAAGGGTAGCCACCTTTATATAAAGGGGGAAGGAAAATTGTGTCACCGGGCCTAATTCTGTTGACATTTTCGAACCTGCTTTGGTTTAGCTTAACGGTTTCGAGAAATATTTCTCTGAAGGAGAATTTTTCTACAGCCGTTGAGATTTGTGTGCCTGTTTGATTGTGTATCCAGGAACCATTCATCGCTAAGCTGTCACCAGGCTCGATTATCACTTTTGAGAATCCGGGGTAGTCCCTAATTACAAGCTCGGTGCTTCTGGCTTTAATTGT
>PHAH01000048.1 GCA_002841655.1 Candidatus Falkowbacteria bacterium HGW-Falkowbacteria-2 | reverse complement strand
AGTCTTATTGCATGATGTTCGTGCTTCTTTACAGGCTCAAGCTCGCTCCTATGAAAGCCTAGAGCTTACACCAGAGCTTAAAAGTGGACTAGATACCTTTACGGCCTCTCTAGAGAGCTGGACGGAATAAACTTTATGGAATTATTTTTATACAACACACTTAATTTGAAGAAAGAAAAGTTTGATCCGATTAAGGCCGGCGAAGTTGGCATATATACTTGCGGACCGACTGTATATAATTACGCCCATCTGGGGAATCTTCGCACCTTCTTGTTTCAAGATTTTTTAGTGCGCACGCTTGCCTATAACCACTATTCTGTGAAGCGGGTAATGAATATTACTGATGTAGGGCATCTTAGTGGTGACGGGGATATGGGAGAAGACAAGATGGAAAAAGGATCCGCTCGTGAGGGACGTAGCGCCTGGGATGTTGCCGCTTATTATACTGACGCTTTCAAAGAAGACATGGGTCTACTCAACATGATTACGCCAGATATCTATTGTCGTGCAACTGATAATATTACTGAACAGATAGAGCTGGTTAAACAGTTAGAAGAGAAGGGCTTTACCTATAAAACCTCAGACGGCATCTATTTTGACACGTCAAAATTTCCTGATTATAACCGCTTAAGCCATCTGCCCCTTGAAGAACTGAAAGAGGGCGCACGGGTAGAAAAGAATCCAGAAAAGAAAAATCCGACTGACTTCTCATTGTGGAAGTTTTCACCTGCTGATGCAAAAAGACAGATGGAGTGGGAGTCACCATGGGGTGTCGGTTTTCCTGGTTGGCACCTTGAGTGTTCGGCAATGAGTTTAAAGTTTCTGGGAGGACAAAGAGATATTCATTGCGGCGGCATAGACCACATTAATGTTCATCATACTAATGAAATTGCGCAGAGTGAGGCGGCGACTGGAGAGAAATTTTTCAATTATTGGTTGCATGGAGCTTTTTTGAATATCGCGGGCGGGAAGAAGATGGCAAAGAGTGAGAATAATTATCTGACCGTGGCAAATGCCCTGGTGAAAAAAGACATCAATCCGCTCGCTTTCCGTTACGCTGCTTTACAAGTTCATTATCGTAAGCCAATGGATTATAGCGAGAACAGCTTACGACAAGCCGAACAAGGCTTGAATTCGCTGTATCGACAAATTGCAGCGCTTGGTTCTGATATCGGCGAAGGAGGTAATGGCGCGAAGGACGAGTTTCTGGCAGCGATTAATGATGATTTAAATATGCCCCAAGCTCTTGCGATTTTATTTAAGATATTGAAGTCGGAAATGCCACTGCCAGCAAAGTTGGGAGCGGCTTTGGATTTCGATCGTGTTTTAGGACTTAATCTTGCGTCAGCCATAAGTCGTTTTGAAGAGACGGCACAAAAGCTGGAGTTACCGGAAGATGTAAAAAGCCTGCTGGCAGCTCGTCAAAAAGCAAGACAAGAAAAAGACTGGGAGAAGGCCGATACTCTAAGAGCAGAAATTACTAAACTCGGTTATACCCTGACCGATGGCCCCGAGGGACAACAGGTTGAATTAGAAAATAAATGAAGAATAACTTCTGGGAGAAACTAAAAAAGAGTGGAAAGCCGATTCTGGCGCTTGCCCCCATGGCAGGTTTCACCGATGAACCTTTCCGACAAATTTGCTCCGCTTACGGGGCGGATGTTGTTTATAGTGAAATGGCATCAGCTACCGCTTTATATTTTCACAGAGAGAACGATGACAACGAAACTTTGCGGTTACTGAAATGGAATGAAGCGAAAGAGAGTAAATACGTCGTGCAGCTATTTGGCTCTAATCCTGATCACTTCGCCGTTGCTGCACGGATTATTACCCAGAAGATTAAACCGCACGGTATTGATATTAATTTTGGATGTCCGGTAGGCAAGGTTTTGAAACAGGGAGCTGGCGCTGATTTGATGCGCAATCTGACTCGTGCGCGTTCGGTTATTGAGGCCACGTTGGCCAATACGAATTTACCAGTCTCGGTCAAGATTAGGGCTAAGTCTGGAGAAGTAGATGCGGTTACTTTTTTAAAAAATGTTTCTGATCTTAAAGTCTCCGCCTTGATGATTCATGGACGTACCTTGAGTCAGGGTTTTGTCGGTGATCCTGATTATGCAATTGTGAACAGCGCACGCCCCCACTTTCATGGTGTTATATTAATTAACGGTGGTCTAAATGACCGCGAAACAGCCAAGCGCGCCTTAGAGGTGAGTGAAGCTGATGGACTTGGTTTAGGTCGGGGCGCTTTAGCGAGACCTTGGCTTTTTGAAGAAATCAAAGATAACAGAGATATTGCCTACGGCCAATCAGAAATTGTTTCTTTATTATATCGCCATGCTAAACTAGTGAGTGAGCTTAAAGGCGAGGGCGCCTTAGTTGAGTGGCGCAAACAAGCTTGCTGGAGCGTCCAAGGATTACCGGGTGCTAGTCGCTTGCGCAGTCGCTTAGTACAAGTATCGAGTATGGAGGATGTTATAAATATATTAAATGATTATGGTCTTAACGATTGATACCGGCCTCGATCCCTATATTCAAGTTTCACTGGAGGGAAAAGGGAAGAAGGTGGTAAAAAAAATAAAAGCAGAACGCAGTCAGGCGGAAAAATTACTTCCGACAATTGAGGCGCTTTTTAAGCGTGAGCAAATAACCTGGAAAAAAATAAAACTTATTCGCGTGAATGATGAGGGTGGTAGTTTTACCTCTTTGCGTATTGGGGTCTTAACCGCTAACGCATTAGCTTATGCTTTGCGCATTCCAATTGAAGCGATGTCTGGGAGCGATGTATATAAATTTAAAGGCGGTGAAGTTGTAAAGCCACGCTATCAAAGTGAGCCAAATATCGGCGTACCCAAGAAACGAAGCTGGGGATAACTTTTGAACATTTTTTACTAACGAAAGATCATTTTGTCAAAAAATGGTCTTTTTTTAATATTTCCCTGTATTTTTAGTGCTATTTTGTGTTGACCAAAGGGTCATTGTGGTGTATAATTAAAGCATTAAGGTGAAAAGTGGGGAACAATGGTGAATGACCTTGTCGACACTTTATCCACCGTCACACGCATTATGTTTATCGGCGAATACAATCATAATCTCGATGACAAGGGTCGCATTGCGATTCCGGCAAAGTTTCGTGCGATTTTAAAGAAGGGCGCAGTCGTTACCAAGGGATTGGACGGCTGTTTATTTTTATACGCTAAAGAACAATTTGAAACGATTGCTCAGAAGTTTGCCGCTTTACCGATAAGTCAGACTAATGCCCGTGCCTTCTCTCGTCACATGCTAGCTGGTGCGATGGCGGTTGATTTCGATAATCAGGGACGCATCACTTTGCCAGATTATTTGCGTAAGTTTTCTGGATTGAAGAAGGGAGTTATTATTGCTGGCCTATATAATCACTTAGAAATCTGGGATGAAGAAGCTTGGAATAATTATAAACAAGCGGCCGAGCAGAATAGCAATAGCATCGCTGAGACATTAGGTGACTTAGGAATCTAAGTATGTCCTATGAACATATACCGGTAATGCTGCCGGAGGTACTTTCACTCCTGAATCCAAAGCCGGGTCAAACAATTATTGACTGCACACTAGGCGGGGCTGGCTATACGTCAGCAATTAGTGCAGCAGTTGGTCAGAAGGGCAGAGTGATTTCACTCGACGCTGATCAAATGGCAATCGCCAATGCAACTGCCTTACTTGAAGAAAAAGGAGTAAAAAATGTTACTCTCGTTCATGAGAATTTCAAAAATGTAGCTTCAGTTGTTGCTGAGCATTTAGCGGGACAGGCTGATGGAATCGTCTTTGATCTTGGTTTGTCCTCGGCGCAGTTGGCAGACGAGACTCGTGGTTTCTCCTTCCAGGGAGAACGACCACTCGATATGGCCTTCGGTGCCGGTGAAGCTCAAAGCACTCAACACTTACTAAATTCATCTTCCTTGTCTGACCTTACCTCCATCTTCCGCGAGCTCGGAGAAGAGCCTCAAGCTTATAAGTTGGCAAAAGAGATAATCACTAGTCGTAAAGTAAAACCATTACGTACCACCAAAGATTTAGTCGATATTATATTAAAAATTACACCCCCTCGCTATAAGACAACCGGTATTCATCCAGCGACTAAAGCCTTCCAAGCTTTACGTCTTGCGACTAATGATGAACTCGGCAGTCTGCGCACCGCCTTACATGATTCCTTAGAAATATTGAAGATTGGTGGGCGCATCGCTGTTGTTTCCTTCCATAGCGGTGAAGACCGCATCGTTAAACAATGGATGAAGCATGAAAGTACTGATTGTATCTGCCCCTCAACTGCCCCTGTTTGTGTCTGCGGTCATCTAGCTTCAATCAAGCCCTTGACCAAGAAGCCGCTTATTCCTGCCTCTGAAGAGACTGAGAATAATCCTCGAGCCCGTAGTGCCAAGCTGCGCGGAGCAGAAAAGATTCGATAATTTTCAATGAGTATATTGCCCAACTGAAGGGCTAAAAAGTAATTATATGATGATCCATTCACGACAAATTAAAAAGCAAAGACAAACGGCTTCCTCCTTTCCGTGGAAGGCAGCAAGCGTTTTCCTAAGCGTCTCTTGCGTTGTTTTCGGTGTCATCTATCTCGTGGGAATGAACGACTTGATTGTTAAGGGGTTTGCATTGAAGGATTTAAAGAGCCAGGTAAACATGCTCGCCCAAGAGAATCAGGACTTACAGGCGAAAGCTTTGACATTGCAATCTTATGCCGTCCTCTCACCGCGCTTGCAGGGCCTTAACATGGTCCAAGTCGAGGATGTTGCTTATTTCATTCCTCAAACGCCAATCGTTGCTAAGAAATAAGCAGTTTTCAAGATATGTGGCGAGATTACAGACAGACGAAACAACCACTTAACCATTCCAACCCTCGTTTGCGCCTCTTTGCGGCGCTTATTTTTTTATTGTTAGGTGCAATCGTATATCGTCTATATTATTTACAAATCTCACAGGGCGATTGGTTTACCGCTCTCGCTAGTGGTCAACATCAGATTTCTAGTCGTTTGCAACCCGAACGTGGTCGCATTCTTTTACATGAGCGCTCCAACGGACAGGCGCAACAGTTATATCCATTAGCGACTAATAAGGATTTTTCATCCTTATACGCCGTGCCGAAAGATATTGTTGATCCGGCTGGAATGGCAGACAAATTATTTGAACACTTTGATAAGCCTATGCTGGAGAACCAGCTGAAGGAGGAAATGGAAAAAGAGGATCAGAATCGCCTATTGCGCGAAATTGATGCGATTAGAGCTTCGGAATACAGCGAAGAGGACAAGGCGGCACGCATCCGTGCGGCTGAAGATTTGGCTGACAGGAAGAAAAAAGAAGTGGATTGGGTTGAAATGAAAGCAATAGCTCTTGAGCGCTTAATTAAGGAAAGAAAAGATAGCCTGCTACAAACCTATTTAAAACGAGTTGATAAGCCAGGGGATCCCTATGAGCCGCTAAAAGAAAAGTTAAGCGATGAGGAGTTAGTGGCAATATACGCTACTCTAGCGAGCACCCCAGAAAAACCCATACAAGCCTCAGAACTTGAACGACGTTTGAATAAGGTAGTATTTAAAGCAGATGGTAGTGAGTTAAAAATCGAAGGTATTGGGTTTAATTTAAAAAGCTATCGTTTCTATCCAGAAAATAGTATCGCTGCTAACATTATCGGTTTTGTTAGTTATATTGATGACGAAGGTAAAGGAAGATATGGTCTCGAAGAATTCTTTGACGAAGAACTTGCGGGGAAGTCGGGATACCTCAAAGGAGAAAAGGGTGTTAGTAATACACTCATCGTTAACGACCGCGAGTACGTTCGCCCGGAGGCTGGAAGTGATTTAGTGCTAACAATGGATCGCGGCGCTCAGTTTCAAGCTTGTGATGCTTTGGAGGCAGCGGTAAAGAAGCACAAGGCTGAGGGCGGCACTGTTATTGCCGTGAACGCCAAAACAGGCGCGATCTTAGCGATGTGTTCAGTACCGACATTTAACCCCAATGATTACCGGAATGTAACTAATCTCGAATCTTTCAATAATCCAGCAATCCTATATCAATATGAGCCAGGTTCGGTGTTCAAGGTCATCACGATGGCAGCCGCAATCGATCAAGGAAAGGTTTCTCCTAGTACGACGTATAAGGATGAAGGGTCAATTATGATTACAGGCTGGCATAAGCCGATTAGTAATTCAGATTTTAGCACTAAGGGTGCGCATGGCATTGTCGATATGAACACTGTTTTAGAAATGTCACTGAATACCGGGGCAATTTTCGCAATGAAACAAATTGGTCCTAAGACTTTTTCGGAGTATGTCATTAATTTTGGTTTTGGTGAAAAAACGGGCGTCGAGCTTGGCTCGGAAAGCCAGGGTCATATTGAAAACCTATTAAAGAACAAGGTGAAGGAAATTGATGCCGCAACCGCATCGTTCGGACAGGGAATCGCAGTGACCCCCTTACAGATGGTAATGTCTTATCAGGCACTCGCTAATCAAGGCATCTTGATGAAACCATATATCGTGCAGGAGATTCATCATGATGATGGGCGCATCGTTGAATTTAAACCTCATCAGGTGA
>PHAH01000047.1 GCA_002841655.1 Candidatus Falkowbacteria bacterium HGW-Falkowbacteria-2 | reverse complement strand
AGATATTGCCATGCCGCCGCGTCCTTGGCGCGCGACAATAACGGAGGACATAAGGTCTGGAATACTAGTTCCAGCCGCTAAGACGGTGAGGCCGATAATTACAGCCGGGATTTTTAAGATAAGTGCAATTTCGACTGCACTCTCGACTAAAACCCAGCTTAGGCCAGCGATAAACAAAATAGAAACAAAGAAGCTAAGCCAGTACTTTTCCTTTTTCGGGAAAATGAAATCTAGTGTCTTGTTGATTCCTTTTAAGAGGTATCCGAGCACATTAGTCTTTTTTTCCTCTTCCGCCATACCTTCAGCTAGCACTTCAATATTCTTTTCCTCTTCGACATAGGGGAGAATTTTGCGCCACTTCATAACAGCCACTACATAAGTTGCGTAGAGCGCAAGGAAAAGAAAGGCTTCGAAGAAGGTGATAGATCCATCCCAAAAAGCGGCGATTAATAAGATGATGCTAAGAGAGTAGAATATGATATCGCGGATAACTGGCTGCCAGGCGATAAAAGCTTTGCGGACCATGGCGGCCGCTCCGATGATAACGAGGATGTTGAATATTGCGGAACCGACAATGGTGCCCGCGCCCATGGCCTCGTTGCCAGGATGAAAGAGGGCGATGAAGGAGACGAAGAGTTCAGGGGCACTTGAGCCAACGGCCATCAAAGTGGCTCCGGCCATATCAGAATTCATTCTTAGTTTTGCCGCAATCTGATCAAGTGAGAAGACAAAATAACGATCACAGACTACTGCCAGTAAATAGAAAGAGGCAAGTAGTACGAGCGTTAGCAAGATAAGCGTCATAACAATTTTGACTATTATTTTATTATATAGTTTATTTTAGCATACTTGCCTGGATATTGTCATTAATAAACGTTTAATGTCAGTCGAAAATATGATATAATTACGATAACATACAAATAAATTATATTTCCATGGAGTCAAATCTTTTTTTGCAGCTAAGTGCACTTTTAGCCATCACTGTCAGTGTGGCCTTTTTTGTTCGTCTCGCCAAACAACCGCTACTGGTTGCTTATATGATTGCAGGCATCATTTGTGGTCCGTTGTTACTCAATGTCCTCTCAGACGGCGAGCACATGTATGACGCTTTCGCTAGTTTTGGTGTTGTGCTGTTATTATTCATCATTGGGCTGGATTTAAATTTTTCTTACCTAAAGAAAATCGGTAAGGAAGCTATAATCATTGGTTTAGTGCAGTTTGTTATTAACTTCGGAATGTTTCTGCCGCTGGCGCGCTATTTTGGTTTTAGTTGGCAAAGTTCAATATTTTTAGCAATTGCCGCCTGTTTTTCTAGCACGATCGTTGTTTTGAAATTACTCGGAGACAAACAAGACGAAGAGGCTGTGTATGGGCGTTATACCATCGGCTTAATGCTGGTTCAAGATATGATTTCCATCATTGTCTTATTAGCTCTAAGTTTTGGTGGGGCGCAAGCAGGAATGGATAGCGCCTCATGGTGGTTAGTACTTAAGGCTGGAGCTGTAATTGCTGGTATCACTCTTTTGGCTAAGTACATCGTTCCAGCAATTTTAGACCGTATCGCTGCCTCGGGCGAATTTTTATTTATCTTCACTGTTGCCTGGTGTTTTGGGGTGGCCTCTTTGTTGCATTGGGCGGGGTTCTCCTTAGAGCTCGGCGCTGTAGTTGCTGGTTTAAGTTTAGGTGCTTCGCGCTATCAGGCCGAAATTGCTAGTCGTATAAAGCCTCTACGTGATTTTTTTATTGTCATCTTCTTTATATTACTAGGTAGCGGTGCCGATTTCAGTCAGGTGGATGGCGTTTTAGTTCCAGCCTTGATGTTGGCAGCCTTAGTTGTATTTATCAAACCGGTTATATTATATATAATCTTCCGTTCTCGGAGTTTTACCCGACGTAACAGTTTCTTGGCCGCATTAACGTCCGGCCAGCTTAGCGAATTCGGCTTCATTATCTTGTTTGCTGGTGCTGCTGGTGGTTATTTGGAAGGGCGCGAGTTACAAATATTCACAGTAGCAGCTATAGTCACTATCTTTTTTTCATCTTACTTTATTTCCTATAGCTACAAGATCTATAATTTCTTAATGCCTGTCTTTCTCTTGTTTGGTAAAGATACTAAGGTGCAACCGGAAGATATAAAGGAAAGCTTTCCTGCAATTATTTTTGGCTATCATCGCACTGGCTGGAAAATTGGCGAAGCGCTAACGGCTAAGGGTATGAAGTTTGCTACCGTTGATTTTAATCCAGAGAATGTAGAGCATCATCAAAAAAAGGGGGTGCGCGCTTTCTTCGGGGACGCTTCGGACATCGAATTTCTAAGTTCTTTGCCCGTTGCCGAGGCGAAGATAATAGTTTCAACTATCCCGTCACCAGAAGATCAACTTGTTTTAATCAATTTTGTTAGGCGTGTTAATCCTAAAGCAGTGATGGTGGCAAGTTTGTATCACAAAAAGTATTTACCGGCACTGTATGCCGCTGGAGCGGATTACGTTATTCTGCCCCACCTATTAGGTGGGTCATGGGCGGCAAGTATTATTGAAAGGGGCGAGTTTGGTCGTCGCACTGCTTGGGGCAAATATCGTCGCCAACAAGCACTTGATTTAGGAGGTAGCTAATTTCTTGATTATGTTAAAGAATCACTCACTCACAAGTATAATATTTGCTCGAAGACGCCGTGCTTTGCAAAGATCGGTTGAAAATCCTTTTGATGCCCAGAATAAGATTCTTCGTTACCTTCTTCGTAAAGGGAGACATACGGTCTTCGGACGTGATCATGGTTTTGATAATATCAAATCATATGATGATTATCGTCGTCTCGTTCCTTTGAGGCGCTATGAAGATATAAAGGTTTACATAGAACGCTTGTTACATGGAGAAAGGAATGTCTTGTGGCCAGAGAAAATAAACTATTTTTCCAAGTCTTCGGGAACGACCGGGAGTAAAAGCAAATACATTCCCGTTAGCAATAGTGCCTTAAATAAATGTCACTATCGTGGCGGGCGTAGTTTGTTGGCTTGTTATTTTGCTCAAAATCTAAATTCAAACCTGCTCCTCGGACAAAATTTTGCTTTGGGTGGGAGTAAGCAAGCTGACGAAATCGGCGATGGCAAATACATTGCCGACGTTTCGGTGATACTGATGAAAAAGTTGCCGTGGTGGGCGCAGCTACGTCGCAGCCCGCGCTTTAGTGTGGCGGCTATGTCTGAGTGGGAAGAAAAGTTGTCTCGGATATCAGAAATAATAGCCTATCAAAATATTGTTAGTCTCTCGGGTGTACCTTCTTGGAATCTTGCTTTGGCTAAAAAGATATTAGAGATAACGGGTAAGAGCACTCTGCGCGAAGTCTGGCCGAAGCTTGAGCTTTTCATTCACGGCGGTACCAGCATGGCGCCATATCGGGAACAGTTCAAGTCTTTAGTGGGGGCGGATGATATGAATTACTTGGAGGTGTATAATGCCTCAGAGGGCTTTTTTGCTTTTCAAGATAAGCTTGAGCGCAATGATATGTTGTTGTTTGTCGATGGTGGGGTGTTCTATGAATTCTTACCCATGGAAGAGATTAATAAGCCAAAACCACGAGCGCTCGGCTTAGATGAAGTTGAGTTAAATAAGAATTACGCCCTTGTTATCTCTACCAATGCCGGCCTTTGGCGCTATATTATTGGTGATACAATAAAATTTACCTCTCTAAAACCTTTTCGCATCGTTATCACTGGACGCACCAAGAGTTTCATCAATGCCTGCGGTGAAGAGTTGGTGGTGGAAAATGCAGACGAGGCAGTTAAAGAGGCCTGCCGACAAACAGAGTCTCTTGTGAAGGAGTATATGGCAGCACCATTGTTTGGTGAAGGGAATGAGGCGGTCGCCTGCCATCAATGGATATTTGAGTTTGAAAAAGCACCGGCGGATTTAGACGCCTTTGGGGTATACTTAGATATTGAGCTACGACGTCGCAATTCAGACTATGAGGCCAAAAGGCATAAGGATATGAATCTGGGCACTCCTCGAATCATCATTGCTCGCGAAAACTTGTTTTACGATTGGCTTAAGCAAAAAAAGCGTCTAGGCGGTCAGTCGAAGGTCCCGCGACTAGCGAACGACCGTGAGATTATCGAATCTCTACTAAGTCTAAATAACGAAAGGATGAGTTTGGAAGAAAAAGAGACATCTAACGTATTAGCTTTATAAGAGAAATCCATGGAAAACCAACCGCTTGAATCAGAATTAGATGATGCGGAATTAGTGCGGCTCAGCTTGGCTGACCCGGCTCAATTTTCGTTAATCATTGCACGCTATAAAGATAGGCTTCTTCGCTATGTCCGACGGTTGGGAGCATCTAATCTTGAAGATGCAGAGGATATCTTGCAAGACTTGTTCTTAAAGGTGTACCTAAATCTCAATGATTTTAATCAGGAGCTAAAGTTTTCATCATGGATATATCGGATTGCTCATAATGAGTCGATCAGCCACTTTCGTAAGCGTCAAGCACGACCGGAGGCGTATTCCATCCCCTTAGATACTCCTGGCTTACAGCTGCTCGCAAATGATCTCGCCTTAGATCGGCACGTTGACGCAATCTTGCGTGATGAGGCTGTTAGTAAGGCGTTGATGGCAATAGATCCACGTCATCGGGAGATTATTATCTTGAAATTCTTTGAAGAAAAGAACTATAACGAAATATCAGATATTTTAAAAAAGCCGTTAGGGACTGTCGCTTCTTTACTTAATCGGGCGAAGAAGTCTCTAAAGGAGACGATGCCAAAGGAGTGGCATGAAAATAAATAATATGCAGGTTGAATTAGGACAAAAAATTATTGACAAGATCAAGGCAGATAGCTTGTCGCCAAAACCACGCTGGCATTTTCTGGTAAGAGAATGGCTAGTTTGGATGATGGGTGCCCTGGCATTGATTGTCGGCGCGGCCTCGGTCTCAGTTATGAGATATCTGGCGGAGAATAGTTCATGGGCAGTCCAGGCGCCTTATGGGCAAACATTTGCTGGGTGGCTACTTTTATCTTTGCCCTACTTTTGGTTATTTTTACTAGGCTTGTTTCTTTGGTTATTTTATTACAATCTAAAACATACTAAACGTGGCTATCGTTATCCAATGATTTACGTAGCCGGTATCGCGCTCTTTGGGAGCATCTTACTCGGTCTCGCTTTTTATACCCTCGGGGTGGGAAGCGCGATTGATGGCGTGCTGGGAAGAAAGGCGCCACTATATGCGCACGTGTTTAATCCTCATATCGATTTCTGGTCCGCTCCGGAAGAAGGTCGACTTGCAGGCTTAGTTGTCGCTCACGTTGAAGGTGAGGATACTTTTAGATTAATCGATCGCAAACGGGGAGAATGGATTGTTACCTATAATCCTCGTGATGATATTTTTGTGGTTGTTGGGCAGCCCTTACGTGCCATGGGTACTATTAGTGGCGAACAAAGCTTTGAGGCGGTAAGAATAATGAGAATGAGACCTGGTCGAGAATATTTTCAGCGTTTTGGACCTACGGTAATATCGGTTTCTGGTTCTGGGATGCATCGGAATAAATAAAATATATTAGCAGCCCTTCAATATAGTTGGGCTGTTTTTTAATATCATATGCTATAATAGTTAAGTAACATTACTATTATGAAGAAAAAGGATTACCTACTATTAGCTGGTAGCGTCTTAGTTAGCTTAGCGGCTGGCGCCATTGGCTCGAGATTTACGACGACCGGTCCCGGTACCTGGTATGAATTAATTGAGAAACCGTTTTTTAACCCACCAGGTTGGATATTCGGGCCAGTTTGGACGATTCTCTATATCCTTATGGGAGTCGCTCTGTATTTAGTGCTGAAACAAGACTGGAAGAAACCAGAAGTTTTTCAAGCGGTTAAAATCTTTTTTATCCAATTAGGCTTCAACATCCTTTGGTCTTATTTCTTCTTTGGTTTAAAAAATCCGCGTCTAGCCTTTTTGGAAATTATCGCTCTACTTCTCGCCATCGTTGCCACCATGATTGCTTTTGCTCGAGTTGATAAACGGGCCATGAAATTGTTAATCCCATACTTACTTTGGGTGCTGTTTGCCTCATTCTTAAACTATACTATCTGGCAATTGAATTAATGCCTTTTTAAACATATGGAATTACTCTGGTTCTTGCCGGCTTTTACTTTAGTTTATATTAGCGCCTGGTACTTGCTCTCCCTGAGGGTAAAGCGATGGGACGTTATTGATGTCGCCTGGGGTCCTGGATTTATATTCCTAGTATGGATTGCTTGGTTTTTTAGGGGCATGCCAACCGATGGAAGGGCTACTTGGCTGCTCGTATTGATTACTCTTTGGGGGATCCGTCTTTTATATCATACCTTTCGCCGCAATCTTAATAAGGAGGAGGACTGGCGCTATCACCGCTGGCACCAGGGAAGCGGCTGGCGCTTTCTGTTAAATTCCTATTTAAAAGTATTTTTGTTCCAGGGCGCCTTAATGATGATAATAGTTCTGCCGGCTGTTTACAGCCTAAGCTTTATGTCGCTTCGCTTATACAGCATGAATATTCTTGGAATCGCTTTGATGATTTTTGGCTTATTATATGAAACGCTGGCCGATTATCAGCGTCGTGCTTTTTTATCTGACCCGCTTAACAAAGATAAGCTCATCACCTATGGACTGTGGCGGCATAGTCGTCATCCAAACTATTTTGGCGAGATGCTTTTTTGGTGGGGAGTATTCTTCCTTGTTCTCGGGGCTCCGAAATCTTGGATGCTAATAGTCTCGCCTCTAACAATCTCTTATGTATTACTCTTTGTCTCCGGTCTGCCAATGGAGGAACGGTATCGGGGACGCAAAGATTTTGAAGAATATCGTCGTCGCACTTCAGCCATTATTCCCTGGTTTACAAAAAAGGCCCGCACATAGCGGGCCTTTATTAAGAGGTTA
>PHAH01000046.1 GCA_002841655.1 Candidatus Falkowbacteria bacterium HGW-Falkowbacteria-2 | reverse complement strand
CTTAGGCCGAGGCCTAAAGGCTAAGGGCTATGTCGTTGATGCAGCCTATGATGGCGAACAGGGCGCTTTTCTGGCGCGGACGGGTCGCTTTGATCTCATCGTTCTTGACGGCAATCTTCCTAAAATGGACGGACTAACAACTTTGAAACAGATAAGACGCGACGGTATCCGTGTGCCAGTGTTAGCTCTAACCGTTAATGCGGACCCCGCACAAAAAGGCGTGATGTTTAAAGAAGGGGCTGATGATTATCTAACCAAACCGTTTTTATTCGAAGAATTCCTCTGGCGCGTTCAGGCGCTGCTCCGTCGTCCACCCATTACGAGCTCTCGTTCTTGGCGCATGGGCAAACTCTGTCTTGATCCTAAAAGTCAATTAGCTAGTCGCAATGGTCGCCGCATCTATCTTACCGGCAAAGAATATGCCCTGCTCGAACTTTTCTTCCGTCGTCGTCACGAAGTGCTTTCTCGGAGCCAGATAATGGAACAAGTCTGGGAAAATAATGCTGATCCGTTTTCCAACACGATTGAAGCTCACATCATGAGTCTCCGTAAAAAGTTGAATAGTGAAGGAGAGACTGATTACATTCATACTATACCAGGACGAGGATACAAATTTAGTCTTAAGCGCTGCTAACTATTTCTTCGGCTTAAGGAACTTCCTATCTTTTAAAGCATCGGGCATATATTCTTGACTCGAGTCATCTTCCAGGGGTGTGTATTTATACCCCTTACCGTAATCTAAATCTTTCATTAGCTTCGTCGGTGCATTACGTAAATGAAGAGGAACTGGAAGGTTGCCACTTGTTCGAACTTCTGAGACTGCGGCGTTATACGCCATATAGACCTCGATGCTTTTCGGAGATTTAGCGAGATAGGCGGTAGCGTGGGCTAAATGGACGCCGCATTCGGGCATGCCAATATTCTTGCAAGCATCAAAAGCAGCAACAGCAAGTAGCAAGGCGCTGTTGTTTGCAATTCCCACATCTTCGCTGGCGAAACGAATCAAGCGTCGCGCAACATATATTGGATCTTCGCCGGCCTCAAGCATGCGGGCTAAGTAATATAGAGCCGCGTCCGGATTATTCCCCCGCATCGATTTATGCAGAGCAGAAATTAGGTTATAGTGTTCTTCGCCGGTCTTATCGTATAGGAGGTTAGGTTTGTTCACGATTTGCTTCAAAGTTGCAACGTCAATTGTGGGCGTATGTTCAGCGGCGGATTCGATAATATTAATTGCTTTACGGGCGTCGCCATTAGCTAGTCTCGCCGCAAGGCGTACCGCATCCGCCTTTATCTTCACTTTCAAGACTTTCACGGCGCGCTTCACAATTAAAGACAAATCATCCTCATTTAAAAGCTCAAGCACCACAACTTTCACGCGAGATAATAAGGCGCCATTAACGGCAAAACTTGGGTTCTCAGTCGTAGCACCAATAAGCGTGACGGTTCCATTTTCCACCTGTGGCAGAAGAGAGTCTTGCTGTGCCTTATTCCAACGATGAATTTCATCGATGAATAAGATTGTCTTCACGCCCAAACGCTTGCCTGACCGGGCTTGTTCGATAATTTTTTTTAAATCCTTAACACCACTTTCCGTGGCGGATAGTTCAACGAAGTCTGCCTTCGTTTCTTTGGCAATAAGGGAGGCCAATGTCGTCTTTCCTGATCCGGGCGGTCCCCAGAAGATAAGCGAAGACACGCGGTCATTTTTGATCGCTTGCACTAACCAGCCATTGGCCGACAACACATGTTTTTGTCCGACAACCTCCTCTAAATTTTTGGGGCGCAAATACGCCGCCAAAGGTAATCCGCCTATCATATATATCTATTGTATACTGATTTAAGCCCCAAATCTACCCTTGACATTATTGTGATATAGTATTGTAATATAAGTAGTTATTTCTAAACCTGCAAATACCGCCAACATGAAAACACTACAAACCAGTAGGCTACTGCAAAAAGTGGTAGCCGTATTTATTTTAGGCGTCATCCTCACTTTAGTGAAGAATCACACAATCCCATTCTTCTTTTGGGCAGTTCTTACCTTTATGGTATTGAATTTTTGGGCAAATGAAAAAAAACCCGATTCTGTTTACCTATTTCTTCCCTGGGCCGCATATATAATTCTCATGATCATTTTTGTGATTAGGGGACTTATATTTCTCGCCAATCTAACAATGGAGATTGTTCTAGCTGAGCCTATAAGCTTCTATGGCGCTTTCTGGAATAGCGTCAGCGGTTGGCCCAGCCTAGTTGCCTCCTTTATCATGGTTTTCTACGGAGCCACCTTGCTTGATAACGACATCAGAACAGATTTAAAAAATCGCTTAGATGAATTCTTCACTTTTAAGAAAGTGGCACGCGCTTCTTAAATAATAGGGGCGCTAAACAAAACTAACAACCCAAACAGGGTTGTTTTTTCTTACCCTTGCGAGGATAATGCGAATTTGCTAAAATGCATACACCTACCCCCCAGGTCTAATAATATCATTTAAATTTTGCTAATAACCAAACTAATCAACAATATGACGAAAGAGAAACAAGACATTTTAATCAATTTAAAAAAGGCCCGCAGCTTGAGCGAAAAGCTTATTCAGATGGTGGAATCGGGGGAGTATTGTATGGATGTGATGCAACAAAATTTAGCCGCCGTCGGTTTATTGAAATCGGCTCACCAAATGCTCTTAGCCAACCACCTGAACACTTGCTTTAAAAACGCTATGGCTTCTGACAACGAAGTCATTCAGAAAAAAATGATCGAAGAAATTTTGAAAGTAAACAAACTAGCAAATAAATAAATATGAAGGATAACATCATTAAAGTAAAGGTCAGCGGTTTACACTGCAAGTCTTGCGAAATGTTGAGCGAGGACAAACTCACATCTTTGCCTGGTGTTAAATCTGCCAAGGTCAGCCATCTCCGACAAGAAGCTGAGATTAATTTCGGACAGACAAAGCCAGATAAGAAAGCAGTGGGCGAAGCTTTACGCGCTATTGGGTATGACTTGAGCGATGAAGAGAAAGAAGATGATGATCACCGCCACGGAAATAGTGGCGACCATACAGAGGATGATAAGAATAAGAAATGGAAAGATTTAGGCATCGCCGCCCTAATTGCCGCCGGCCTGTTCGGTATCTTACAGATTTTCGGATGGTCCGATCTGCAAAGCCGCTTCAGCCCTGAAAATCTAAGCCTGGGCGGCGCCGGTCTTATCGGTCTCATTGCCGGTGTGTCTACCTGTATGGCTCTTGTCGGTGGCATCGTTATGGCATTAGCAGCTGACTTTGCGCGGAGACACCCAGAAGCTTCAATGACTCGAAAATTTACACCCCATCTATTCTTTAACCTCGGGCGCGTAGTGGGCTTCTTTATCCTTGGCGGTCTATTAGGATTACTAGGTTCCGTGTTAAAAATTTCACCTTCATTCAGTGCTTGGCTCACTCTCGCTATCGGTTTCTTAATCGCCTTTCTTGGACTGCAAATTCTTGATATCTTCCCCGCCCTCCGTCGCTTCAGTTTAACCCTGCCTAAAAGTATTGGGCGCTCACTAAATAAGGGGAAAAAGAGCGGCGGTCCTTACGCCGCTTTCACCGCTGGCACCCTCTCCTTTTTCCTACCCTGCGGTTTTACCCAATCAATGCAAATCTTTGCCTTAAGCAGTGGGGGCTTCATTGGCGGTGGTTTAATAATGAGCGTCTTCGCGCTTGGCACCGCTCCCGGATTACTCGGTTTAGGCGGCCTCGTATCTCTAATTAAAGGCAAGCAGCAGGGACTATTCTTCAAAACAGCTGGTTTAATAATTATTCTCTTTGGAATATTTAATTTTACCAACGGTTACAACTTCCTTAAACTACAAGCTGCCGCGGCACCCCAAGTGGAAACCGGCTCGATTTCTAAAGGTGAAGTTCAGGTTATAAAAATGGAACAACACGGTCGTGGCTACCGCCCGTCAAATCTTGTTGTAGAGGTAAACCGTCCGGTTCGCTGGGTAATTACTAGCACCTCCCCGTATTCCTGCGCTAGCGCTTTAGTTGTGCCATCATTGAAAATAAATCAACGCTTAATAAAAGGTGAAAACATTATCGAGTTCACCCCCACTTCTGTCGGCAAAATTGGTTTCAGCTGTTCGATGGGTATGTATAGCGGCACCATTCAAGTTGTACAAAAGGACGGCTCTGCCCCAGAGGTCGCAGACAATACTGACTCCGAAGAATTACCAGTTTGTAATGTAAATGGCTGCAAATAATATTTATTATATTTACTTAACATAATCATATGAAAAAGATATCTTTATACCTCGCCCTGAGCTTAGCAGTGGTTGCCGTCATGATTGGAATAGTAATCGGCTATTCCATTACCCCTGACTACCAGGCGCGGATGTATGATAAAAATGGAATGGACTTGGGTGAATCTGATTATTTTCTTGATCGAAGATATCTCAATGCTATGATTACCCATCATCGCAGCGCCATTGGCTTAGCAGAACAGGCGACGGAACGAAGCAGCCGCCAAGAGATTAAAGATTTAGCAGCAATGATTCAAGAAAATGAGCCAAAGCTAATTGATGAATTATATGAATTCAAACGCGAGTGGTATAGCGATCGTCGCCAAGCGCCTGCGCCTACCGTTCCCAATCTCGGCGAAGAGGGTGAAACTTTTGATTTAAGATTTTTAAATGCCCTGATTGCTCATCATGAAGAAGGAATCGAAATGGCAATGGAAATAAAAACTAAGACGAGCCGCGGCGCTGTTATTGATAATGCTGACGCTGTGATGGATTTTCTAACCACTTCAAAAGACCAATTACTAGAATGGCGCCAGGATTGGTATAACCTATAACTATATGGAAACAAAAACATACCCAGTACACGGCCTACATTGCGCCAGTTGCGCTCAGATTGTTAAGTCGAGACTTGAAAAACTTCCCGGAGTGGAACAGGTTGATGTTAATTATGCGAGCGAAGAAGCAATAATTAAATATGAACCGGACTCAATCGCTCCCTCAGCTATGAGCAGTGAGCTTGAAAAATATGGATATTCTTTATTGTATACCGAGAAACCGACCGAGAAGTCAGCCGTAACCGATTTTGATCTAGAAGAAATTCGTGAGAAAGAGGGCTTTTTTATAGCCGTGCCCGTGGCTGTCTTTGTATTTATAACCATGATATATAGCTTGGTTGCCTCCTACATTCCCAGCCTGCCTGTTCTTCCCTTGCCGATGCGCATAATGGATGTCTTCCTACTCTTAGCAGCGAGCGTAATCATGTTCGGCCCTGGACGCCGATTCTTGACCGCCTTAGCCCGCTTTGCACGCTACCGTGTAGCTAACATGGATACTCTCGTCGGTCTCGGTACTGCCACGGCCTATTTCTACAGCTTGCTCCTCTTCCTCTTCCCTGACGTCGGAGCTCAACTAGGACTCGCCTCCCACTACTACTTCGACGCCACCATCGTCGTCATCGGCTTTATCATCTTGGGTAAGTATTTAGAGAAAGACGCCAAGCGACGCAGTGGTGCCGCTATTGAGGCCTTGATGAATCTTAGGCCGGACCGTGCCTTCATTCAGAAGAAGGGGGGCGACGAAGAAATTGCTACAGCTGATATTAAAGTTGGTGATCGCTTGATTGTGAAGCCAGGAATGAAAATTCCAGTTGATGGCACTGTCATTGAGGGAAATTCTAGCGTCGATGAATCAATGATTAGTGGCGAAGCTCTGCCTGCCGACAAGACTAACGGCGATAAGGTGATTGGGGGCACAATCAATCGCCAAGGACTATTAATCGTTAAGGCCGAAAGCGTCGGGGCTGATACCGTCTTGGCGCAAATAATCAATCTGGTAAAAGAGGCTCAGAACAGTCGCTCTCCTATCCAGAATCTCAGTGACAAGATTTCGGCGGTGTTTGTGCCCATTGTCCTAGTTATCGCCTTGGTCTCATTCTTGCTTTGGATATTTATCGGACCTTACACCATCGGTTTTGAAAACGCTATGAGCGGGGCTATTGCGGCTTTGGTCGGCGTTCTCGTCATTGCCTGCCCTTGTGCCCTCGGCTTAGCCACTCCAACCGCACTGATGGCTTCCATTGGACGTGGCGCGAAACAAGGTATTCTTATCAAAAATGCTGAGGCCCTAGAGAAGCTCCGCGAAGCCGACATCGTTATCCTGGATAAGACTGGCACGGTTACGAGCGGCAAGATAAAAGTAACTGCTATTAATGCGCTCGCTGATAATATGAGTGAAGATGACATCTTGTTACTCGCCTCAGCCCTTGAGCAGTATTCCGAGCATCCGCTCGCTGAAGCTATCGTGAATGAAGCCAAATCCAGAAAGCTACCGTATGGACAACAGTTAGTCGCCGGCTTTCAAGCTCAAAGTGGTCACGGCGTTAGCGGCAGAGTGAATAATATTAATGTTAAAATTGGAAAAACTGGTGAAGCGCTTGGTACTTGGGCAACCGCCCGAAATGATCAAGGTGAAACCATAATCGATATTCGCGCTGGTGATAAATTGTTAGGACAAATTGCTTGCGGTGACGAAATTAAGGAAGAAGCGATTGAAGCCATTAAGGCCTTAAAAAAGAATGGTCTAAAGATTATGATGCTCACTGGTGACCGCGCTACAGCAGCGGCCCGCATCGCTCGCTTAGCTGGCATTGATGAAGTTAGAGCAAACATGCTGCCAGAAGGCAAAGCCAATGTAATTAAAGAGCTACAAGCTCAAGGACATAAGGTTGCCATGCTTGGCGACGGCATTAATGACGCACCAGCCCTAGCTCAAGCCGATAGTGGCATTGCTATGGCTACCGGCACAGACGCTGCCATGGCCACAGCCGGAATCACCATCTTAGGCGGTGATTTAAAAAAAGCGGTCCAAGCGTTTAGGCTTTCCCGCTTCACCTTCCGTACCATCAAAGAGAATCTATTCTGGGCTTTCATCTACAATCTCATTGGCATCCCCTTAGCAGCCGGCTTATTCTACCCCATCTTTGGTCTTGTTCTCAATCCAGCCTTCGCTGGCGCGGCCATGGCC
>PHAH01000045.1 GCA_002841655.1 Candidatus Falkowbacteria bacterium HGW-Falkowbacteria-2 | reverse complement strand
AGATATGGTCGTCCTTATTGTGGCAATTGCTGGATGGCTTGCTTTGGCCGCCTGGGCATTTACAGAAAGGGAAACATTTATTCAGAATCCGGCAGCTATTCTTACCTTCTTTGAATTTCAGCATCCACTTTTGCTAGTATTTTTCTTGTCGACTTGGCTCGATCTCTTTTTGATCTATAGACAAAGCGAGAAAAATCACAATAGGAATAAAATAAATCATCGTCACTGGCGTGATGAGTCTGTTAAGGGGAAAGAATACTTCAATGGCGCAACCGCTATCGGCAGTGAGCTGGAAAAAGTCTTAGAGGATGCTTTTTTAATCGCCGTTAAATTGAAGCAGTCAGAAGTGACAATAATGCATTTTTTCCGCGCCCTACTAACAACCAACCAGATTCAGCACATGTTTATCAGACTTGGAATCAATGCTGGTCAGCTGGTTGATAAAATTGAGAAACACATGGGCGGCAAGCCAGGCAAAGACAGACGCCCAGTATTATCCTTACCACTACAGGAGGTATTAATTTCTGCCTTTATCGATGCTCTTGAGCGAAGAGAAAAGAGTGTTGAGCCGCTTAATGCTGTCATCTTTTGCTATCGCCGTGACAAGGTACTCGCGGAAATTTTATACGATTTAGAAATTGATGCTGATAAGATAAATAACGTGTGTGAGTGGTTCCAAATTAATCATCAACTGGTTGAACGCAGTCGTTCATATCGTCGTTCAGCGGCCTTGAAGCCGGGAACTGGCATGGACCGCGCCTACACCGCTGTAGCCACGCCCACACTTGATCATTTCTCTCACGACTTGGTCTTAGCAGCCAAATACGGAAGACTGGAATTATGTGTTGGGCGTCAGGCCGAAATTGATTCAATCTTCGAAGTGATGGAAAGCGGACAGAGCGGCGTGCTTTTAGTTGGTGCGAGTGGCACCGGCAAAACGATGGTGATAAATGGGATTGCTCAGTTGATGGTTGAAGAAAGAGTGCCGAAATTTTTACAAGATAAACGCTTAGTGGAAATAGATGTTTCTCGCTTAGTCGCCGGAGCAGCGCCTGCGGAAGCTGAAGCGCGCTTACTTGGCAGTATCAATGAAGCGTCGAGAGCCGGTAACATTATTTTGCACATCGCTAATATCGAAAATTTAGTCGGTATTAGTGCTGGCGGTGAAGAAAGTCTTGATTTATCAGAAGTCTTATCAGAGTCACTCGTGCGTCGTCACATTTTCTGCATATCGACTATCACAACTGAAAATTATTCCCGTGTCATTGAAAAGACAGCTTTAGGTGAGGCCATGACTACAATTGGCATTAAAGAGCCGGCGGTTAATCAAGCGATACAGATGGTGGAGAGTAAGGTGGCCATGCTCGAAAACAAATTTCGCGTGTTTGTTACTTACGGCGCCATTGAACAGTGTGTCAAACTATCATCTCGCTATATTCACGATAAGTCTTTACCTGAAAAGGCGGTTAATTTACTTCGCAGTGCCGTTATTAGAGTTGCTAAAACTACTCGGCATAATCCCGAGGTCGCTATTTGCACCAAGGAACATGTCTCAGAAGCAATTAGTGAAATGACTGGTATTCCAATTCAAAAGTTAACTGAAGATGAGAGTGCAAAGTTATTGACTCTCGAAGAAAGTATCCATCAACGCATGGTTGGCCAAGAAGAAGCGGTTAGCGCCGTTTGTGCTAGCTTAAGAAGAGCTCGTGCTGAAATGAAAGATATTAAGCGCCCGATTGCTAGTTTCTTATTTTTAGGACCGACTGGTGTGGGTAAGACAGAATTAGCCAAAACAGTTTCAGAAACATACTTTGGTAATGAGGATTACATGGTGCGCCTTGATATGAGTGAATATCAGGACGCCGGCAGTACTCGTAAAATGATTGGAGATGTTGATGGCACTCTTGGCTATCTCACCGAGGCTGTTCGTAAAAAACCGTTTTCACTTATCCTCTTCGATGAAATTGAAAAAGCTCATCCTGATATTTTAAACTTGTTCTTACAGATGCTTGATGACGGTCGTCTCACTGACGGACAAGGAAGAACGATTAGTTTCACCGAATCGATTATCATTGCTACTTCTAATATTGGTGCGCTTTATATTCAAGAGCAGATTAAGGCGGGGACAGAACTAAATATTTTGAAACAGGAATTAATTGATAATCAACTAAACAAATACATGCGGCCGGAACTCATCAATCGTTTCGACGGGATTATCGTGTTTAAACCCTTAACCGAAGATAATATTTTCCGAATCGCCACCTTAATGCTCAAAGGCATCAAGAAGCGTTTGGCGGAGAAGGGCGTGGATTTGCAAGCAGATCGTCTTGGTGCTCAAAAGTTAGCCAAGGCGGGGTATGATCCAAAGTTTGGCGCCCGTCCTTTGCGTCGTTTACTGCAAGATAGAGTGGAAGACAAGATTGCGAATAAGATTTTGTCTGGTGAACTAAAAAGAAGAGATACTGTTATTATTGATTCGAGGGCCGAGATTAGTGTATTAAAGGGAAGAGAACTATAAAAAAAGCCCGATTGTATTAATCGGGCATATTTTCTAACGATGTACTTTGTTTAAATGCCTTTTATTGAAGGCCAAATTAAATTGCTTCTGTACTGTTTTAACGGAAGCTAGCTGTTCTCCCATCATAACCAGTATTCGCTCATTAGTCACTTCTTTGGATCTGTTTAATACTTTCTCGTCTAATTCTTTTACAAAAGTATTAAATAAATCCCTCAGTTCCCCTAAGTCCTGAGGACTCAGTTTGGCAATTTCTTGCCCTAATTCCTCTGGGTTCATTTCGAGGAATGGTTTTAATCGTGCTGCTACCTTGTTTCTCATTCTCCAATTATTTTGTTTTAACTCATTGTCCTAACCATAGCTTTTTTTCTGAATTATGTCAAGATGTAGTCTGAAATTATGAATTACCTATTTTTCATCCTTATCGCTGTTTTTTCCTATCTTCTGACGCTGGGCGTTATGCGCTTAGCGATGTTTTTTGTTGTGGTTGACCGCCCCGATGGTTTGCGAAAGCTTCAAACTAGACCAATTCCGCTTTTAGGCGGACTTGCCATCTTTATCGCTTTCTTTGTTGGCTTATATTCAGCACGCACAGTATTGTTATCAGGAAATTTGGAAATTTCCCATTGGCTTGGATTTCTGGTTGGCGGTCTAATCTTGATGATTGGTGGCTTTCTTGATGATAAATATAATTTGTCACCGCGTGTGCAGATTCTTTTTCCAATTATGGCGGCCCTGGCACCAATATTGGGCGGAGTGAGCATTGTGCGTCTTTCTAATCCCCTGGGAGGAGTGATTGAGGTACCGATGATGGTGAGCGCTCTTCTTATTATTCTCTGGCTGCTCGGCATGATGTATACCACTAAGCTGCTTGATGGCGTTGATGGGCTGGTTAGTGGTTTGGGAGTGATTGGGGCGCTGGTTATATTTCTCTTCACTTCAACTACGCGTTACTTCCAGCCTGACATCGCTGTGGCCGCTTGGATATTTGCAGCTGCTTGCCTTGGTTTTTTGGTGCTTAACTATAATCCAGCAAAAGTATATCTAGGGGAGGGTGGTTCATTATTCATTGGTTATGTGCTTGGAGTTCTGGCTGTCATCTCGGGTGGAAAAATTGCCATCGCCTTGTTAATCATGGGCCTACCTATCCTTGATGTCGCTTGGACAATCGTGCGACGCTTGCTCGGCGGAAAAAATCCATTCCGGTTTGCTGATCGCCGACACCTCCACCATCGCTTACTGGATCTTGGTTTATCACCGAGGCAGACGGTGGGTGTGTTCTATACTTTTGCGGCGGTTTTTGGGCTTAGTGGACTGTTTCTGCAGAGCAAGGGCAAGTTGCTAGCTCTGATTGTCTTGCTTTCGATGATGTTAATTGTGGTCGTGTTCTTCTCCTGGTGGGAGCGGAAACGTCGTCCCTCATTATTACTACAAGTTTGTTGTGCTCCCTGTGCCTCATATTCGACTTTGATGTTGCTTAAGCCAAAGTATCGTGTGACTTGGTATTTCTATAACCCCAACCTCTCTTCGTTGGAAGAATATGATAAGCGCTTAGAGGCAGTGAAAAGAGCAGCTAAGATTATCGATGTGAAGCTAATTGCCGTTCCCTATGAGCATACTGCTTGGCAGGAAATGGTTGAGGGCAGAGAAAAGGATGTTGAACGAGGAGAGCGCTGTCTGCTTTGCTATCGCGAACGCTTGGTGAAAGCCTATGATTTTGCTAATGACAAATACGATTACTTTAGCACCAGTTTGTTGGCGAGCCCGTATAAGGATGGTGAGGCGATTCGGCGGATGTCCCGAGAAGTTGCAACCGGCAAGACTCAGTTCCTGGATGTTAATTTTCAAGCTAATGATGGCTTTCGTAAATCTATTGCCTGGGCAAAGGAACATGATTTATATCTACAAAAATATTGCGGTTGTGAATTTAGTTTAAGAAAATAGTATGAAAAAACTATCGACATATTTGTTAGTATTATTGTTAGGCCTGTTAGTATTCACCATGAAGGTTGACGCTAACGGTTTACCCGATGCCGATAGGGATGGCGTGCCAGACAAAGATGAAATTGAAATATATTTTACCGACCCAAATAATCCTGACACTGATGGCGATGGCTACAGTGATTTTGCCGAAATTAATGCGGGTTATTCGCCTACAAATCCGGAACCGATTAAACTCATCGATAGTGATCTCGATCAAGATGGTCTAAGTGATGCTTGGGAGATAAAGTTCAGGACGGATTCGCGCAATCCAGATACCGACGGTGATGGCTACAAAGACGGAGAAGAAGTCGACCGTGGTTTTAATCCAGCGGAAGGCGGTGATGTGCGCCTCAATATATCCTTGCGGGTAAATCTTCAAGGTCAAACCCTGGACTACCTCTTAAATGGATATGTTTGGAAATCTTTCTCAATTTCGAGCGGGAAGGCGAGTATGCCGACGCCGAAGGGAGAATTCACTATTGCTAATAAGATTGAGAAAGCGTGGTCAAGAGCCTATGGTCTCTGGATGCCATATTGGATGGGTATTAGCGGTACGAGAGCCGGCTTCCACGAATTACCAATTTGGCCCAACGGCTACCGTGAAGGGGAGGATCATTTAGGTAAAGCTGTTTCACACGGTTGCGTTCGTCTGGGAGTGGGTGCGGCTGAATACGTTTATGAGCGGATTCAAGTCGGTGATAGGGTTGTAATTCGATAATATTTTGTTTGTTAAAAGCCCATTTTTATACTATTATATAAGGAAAGAAGTAACCTTATGACACATAAAGCGAAGTACTTATTTTTTCTCTTAATATTCGCCCTGTTTTTGGGCGGATGTTCTTTACCGTGGAAAAAACCAGTTGAAAATCAGTCTTTGCCTGATCCAGTCAATGCTGCTGAAGAGGTGGCAGGGAATAGTGGTCAGTTAAAAAAGTTTGCCAGCTATCAAGAGTTACGAAACTTTTTAGAGGCACAGAGCGTTAATATTAATCAAAACTACGGTCGGAAGGAGATGTTGATGGGACTTGATATGGCATCAGCGCCTATGCGCGACGGGGCAATTACGGGTGAAGTCGCGGCTACTGGCGGCACTGATGATTACTCACGCACCAATACTCAGGTTTCAGGTGTCAATGAAGCTGATATTATTAAGACCGATGGAGAATATATTTTTGCGCTCGTCTATAATGACATTTATATTGTCAAAGCTCAGCCAGTGGAACAGGCGCGAGCGGTAGCCAAGCTAAGCTTTAACTCACGACCGAGTGAATTTTTTCTAGATAGTGGACGCTTGGTTGTTATTGGAAATGATGATCAGATCAAAGAGACTTCGGTCTATAAATCCTTCCGTCGCCATTCCCCATATACTTATGTAAAGGTTTTTGATTTAGCTGACAGGGAATCACCAAAACAAATTCGCGATTTAAGCATGGAGGGCGCTTACCAAGATTCTCGCGTGATTGATAAGCGCCTTTATCTTATTATAAACAACTTCAATTCATATATCACTAATGAAGTTGTTACTCCGCGTTTAGTTGATAACGGCAAAATCCTCTCGAATGACTGTTCAAAAAATGACCGTTGTTTCGCTCCGGACGTATATTATTTCGATATCCCGTACGACTCATATAATTTTACATCCATTAACACTCTTGATTTAAGTGATGAAGAGGCGAGTGTTAAATCACAAACATACTTGCTGAGCGGCGCTCAAAATCTTTACGCCTCTGCTAAAAATATCTATTTGAGTTATGCGCAGTATCTTGATCACAGCGATTTACTGTTAGCGGTAATGCGTGAAAGATTAACTGATAAGTTAAGCGTTGATGAACGCGAACGCTTGGCAAAGATTGATGGTGCCGATAGCGTCGTGCTTTCTGCGGGAGAGAAGAAGCAAAAACAATTACAGTTGTTTGAAGCTTTTTTGCGAGCACGTTCCTCTGAAGAGTCTCTAGTTTTAGAGACTGATTTGGAGGATGCCTTAAAGCAGAAATATGAAGCTGAGGCTGAGAATTTAGAAAGAACTTTGATTTATAAATTCTCACTCGGAACCGATCAGCCCGTCTATCGCGCTAATGGCTCGGTACCGGGTACCGCTTTGAACCAGTTTTCCTTCGATGAAGCTGAGAATGGAGACTTCCGCGTTGCTACGACGCGTAGTGCCAATCTCGGGCTTGATGGCAGCACTGAATCCTATTCGAACTTATATGTACTTGATGGTAATTTGAAACAAATTGGGAGCGTTGAGCGCTTAGCTTCTGGAGAGCGGATATATTCAGTTCGCTTTATGGGGAAAAGAGCATATCTTGTAACCTTCAAACAAGTTGACCCTTTATTCGTTCTTGATTTAAGCGATAGACAATCGCCAAAATTATTGGGAGAACTGAAGGTGCCAGGCTTTTCAAGCTACCTACATCCCTACGATGAAAATACTTTAATTGGCGTCGGGAAAGATACTGAGGTTGATGCCTATGGCAATGTGAAGACTGGGGGCCTGAAACTTTCCCTCTTTGACGTGAGTGACCCGAAGAATCCGCGTGAACTCGATACTTATGTCGGT
>PHAH01000044.1 GCA_002841655.1 Candidatus Falkowbacteria bacterium HGW-Falkowbacteria-2 | reverse complement strand
GAGAGCGTCAGTGGCGTTGCCAGTGAAGGTAGGGGTGGAGTCACCAGTGGGATCAGGAGTGATGGCGTTGATGGTGATGACAGGAGCAGTGGTGTCCCAGGTAAAACTAACATCGGACGTGCTCGTGTTTCCAACATTATCAGTCACGGTTAAACGGGCAACGTAAGCGCCATCAGAATCAGCCGCTAGTGTTGGATTAGAGATGGTGGCTGAGGAGGCAAAGGTAATTGTTCCCGGACCAGATACTTTCGCCCAAGCATAGGAAGCGATCCCATTTGCATCAGTGGCCGAAGCACCGGAAGCGGTCGCCACTCTTATAGCGCCTAGATTTGAATTGGTAATGGTAATACTTGGACCAGTGGTGTCCCAAATAAAACTAACATCCGCCGCGCTGGAATTGCCGACATTATCAATCACTGTTAAACGAGCAACATAGGAGCCGTTAGTATTAGTAGACATGACTGGGTCAGTACTGGTCGCCGATGGGGCAAAGGTAATGGTGCCTGGTCCGGATACTTTCGTCCAAGTATAGGAAGCGATGCCGTTGGCATCAGTCGCAGACGCACCTGAGGCAGTAGGGGTATTAATAGCACCTAAGTTAGCATTCGATATAGTAATAACTGGCCCGGTAGTGTCCCAGGTAAAACTAACATCGGACGTACTCGTGTTTCCTGCATTATCAGTCACGGTTAAACGAGCGACATAAGCGCCGTCAGAATTAGCCGCAAGTGTTGGATTAGCGATGGTCGCCGAGGAAGAGAAAGTAATTGTTCCTGGTCCAGATATTTTTGTCCAAGCATAGGAAGCGATGCCGTTGGCATCAGTGGCTGAAGCACCAGAAGCAGTCGCCACTCTTATAGCGCCTAGATTTGAATTTGTAATGGTGATATTCGGTGCAGTGGTATCCCAGATAAAACTTACGTCCGACGTGCTCGAGTTGCCAACGTTATCAGTCACAGTTAAACGGGCGACATAAGCGCCCTCGCTATCAGCAGCCAAGGTTGGATTAGCGATATCAGCCGAAGCGGCAAATGTTATTGTTCCTGGTCCAGAAACTTTCGTCCAAGCATAAGAATTAATACCATTTGCATCAGTGGCCGAAGCTCCCGAGGCGGTCGCCACTCTTATAGCCCCTAGATTTGAATTAGTAATGGTAATACTTGGACCAGTGGTGTCCCAAGTAAAACTGACATCGGACGTACTCGTGTTTCCTGCATTATCAGTCACTGTTAAACGAGCGACGTATACACCGTCGGCGCTAGCAGACATTGTGGGATTGGCAATAGTGGCTGAGGAGGAAAAAGTAATTGTTCCTGGTCCAGAAACTTTCGCCCAAGCATAAGAAGCGATACCGTTAGCATCAGTCGCAGAAGCACCCGAGACAGTAGGCGTATTAATGACCCCTAGATTTGAATTTGTGATGGTAATGGCGGGACCGATGCTATCGATGATAAACGTATCAGAAACAGCGGCAGTATTATTACTGTCTATGTCGAAGGCTGTAACTCGCACCAAACTTTCCGCCGAATTTAAGGTCGGAACGGTCCATGAATAAGAAGTAGTAGTTGAAGCTAAACTGGATGTTGCCAGTGTCCAATTGGCACCATTATTACCAGAGTAATGAATATCAAAATGACTCAAATCAGAGTCAGGAGGTAAACTCCAGACCACCCCCGCGCTGCTAGAACCACGTATGATTTGTCCAGCTGTTGGAGCAGTAATATTAAATGATCCTGGATTGCCATCCCATGAGAAAGAAAAATCATCCATAGACTGATTGCCAGCCTGATCGGTAACGGTCAATCTAGCAACATATGCCCCGCTGACATTGGCAGAAATTAATGGATTTAAAATTGTATTATTAGAAAAAGAAATGCTCCCTGGGCCGGAAACCATTGACCACGCATAGGTCAGGTTAGCTCCGCTGGTATAATTGTCAGTTGCAGTCGCCCCCGGTGAAGTCGGAGAACTTAGAGCCGCATAGGCGCCCGCATCTACTACGGGCGCTGTATTATCTATGGTAAAAGCGTAGTTGGAAATATCATTAACAGTGTTTCCTGCCAAATCAGTTGCAATGACAGCCACTTTCGCAGTGCTAACGTTCACTGTCGGCGGATACCACGTCGTCGATGTTGCTGAAGCTGGCAAATTAACAATTGTCACGGAATCATTAAAAGTTCCATTCAAAGAATACGTAACCCGAATTGGCGTCGAGCCGAAATTCGCGTCCGTAGACTGATTCCAGGTGATAGTGGTGGGATTCGTTGAATTGACGTAAATACCAGCATTACTGGGATAAGTAACCGTTGGGATAGTCGGGTTCGTGCCATCAACAATAACGGAATTTGATGAATGTGCCCAGAGATCTGGCACAAACACAGAAATGTTATATAGGCCATTACTTACAGAGCCAACATTAAGATTATCAGAGTATGAGTATAAACCCTGAGGAAAAACCCGACTAGAACTATAGGTCGCATAGGTTGATATTCCTTGACGGAGGTAAACATTATAAAGCCCGCTGAAACCTGTGCTATTAACTAGATAGCTTACGTTAACATTCTGATTTGGGCGAACATAAAAAATACTACTGGCCGTTGGCGACGTAATTTGTAAATTAAGTGCTGCCGCAGAGGCTATAATTGGTGTAGCCAAAATACTAAACAGAAAAAGCAGCGCCATTACTAGAGTCTTGGTCAGTTTAAGCTTTATTATACTCATAATTGCAAATTAAAATATGGCGGCGTTATTTCACCATCATTATATAATATAGCACTAATTAAAATATATTTGAAATAAAGTATCCACAATAATTCTATTTGAAATATCTAAATGCTCACGCCCACTATTATCATATAAATAGTTAATGCCTTACCTTAAAGAGAATTGACTTTTGCCTCTTACTGTAGTATCATATATCTAGTACTTACGTTAGCAGTCATCATAAAAGAGTGCTAAATGCGTACTAACTAAGACAATAAAAAATAATTAAATTTTCACATATGTTTAATAAATTTACGGAAAAATCTCAGGAGGCCATTATTAACGCTCAGGCCATTGCCGCTAACTTCGGACAACCCAACATCGAAGCGGTACATATTTTACTCTCCCTGCTCCAACAGCCGGAAAGTTTAGTTAAACCTGTTCTCGAAAAATTGGCGATTGATCCGGAAGTTTTAGAGAACTACACGGTTGGCGAAATAAAGAAATTGCCGAAAACGAAAATTGACATGCAAAGCGGTCCTATCCAGGCTGTCTCCGGCACTAATGAGACCGCCTTAATTCTTGAGCGCTCAAAAAAAGAGGCGGACGGCATGGGCGATGAATTTATTTCAACTGAACACATCTTGCTTGCCCTTATCGGTATCCCCTCCCCCGCCCAGAACATCTTACTTAGCTTTGGTGTCGAACATGTAAGAGTTTCCGCTATTCTCCAAGAGCTGCGAGGTAATGAACGCATTACCGATGCAACTCCTGAAGGTCGCTTCAAGGTATTAGAAAAATATACAACCAACCTCACCGAGCTCGCTCGTCAAGAAAAACTTGATCCAGTTGTTGGTCGCGACACCGAGGTTCGCCGCGTAATGCAGGTGTTGCTTCGCCGTACGAAAAACAACCCCGTTCTCATCGGAGAAGCTGGAACTGGTAAGACGGCAATCGTGGAAGGACTGGCTCAGCGTATCGTAGCCGGTGACGTTCCGGAGAATTTGAAGAATAAGGAGATTATCACCCTTGACCTCGGTATGCTGGTTGCAGGCGCAAAGTTCCGCGGCGAATTCGAAGACCGCTTGAAGGCTGTATTAAAAGAAGTAAAGAGTCAACAGGGACGCATCATTATCTTCATTGACGAGCTACACACCCTCATCGGCGCTGGCTCTTCTGAAGGGTCAATGGATGCTTCAAACATGTTGAAACCTGCCCTTGCCCGTGGCGAACTCCGCACCATTGGCGCCACTACCACTAAGGAATATCAAAAGTATATTGAAAAGGACGCTGCTCTTGAACGCCGCTTCCAGCCAATCATGGTGAATGAACCAAGCGTTGAAGACACAATCAGCATGCTCCGTGGCTTGAAGGAAAAATATGAAGTCCACCACGGCGTCCGTATCACTGACGATGCCCTGACTGCCGCCGCCAAACTATCAAACCGCTATATTAGCGATCGCTTTTTGCCAGATAAGGCTGTCGACCTCATTGATGAAGCAACCTCTTCCCTGCGCATGGAAATTGATTCAATGCCCGATGAGCTCGATCAACTAAAACGAAGTATCAAGCAGCTTGAAATCAATAAGGCTGCCTTGATGTCGTCAGACAAGAAATCTCCCAAACTTCGCGGTGTTAATCAAGAGCTTGCCAAGTTAAAAGAAAAAGCGAATCAACTTGAACTGCATTGGAATAATGAAAAAAATATTATCTCTGCTATCCGTGAACACAAGCGCGAGATTGATGAACTTAAAATCAAAGCCGAAATAACTCAACGCCAAGGTGCTGATTTAACGGAAGTGGCAAAAATCAAATACGGCCTGATTCCAGAGTTAGAAAATAAAATAAAAATACTTCAAGATAGTCTCATTAAAATTCAAAAAAAAGGACAACGCATTCTCAAGGAAGAAGTCGGCGAGGAAGATATTGCCAAGGTAGTCGCTCGCTGGACCGGCATTCCGGTAAATAAGATGTTGGCGGACGATCTGCTGAAACTCGTAAATACCGAGCAAGAACTCCAGAAAGAAGTAGTTGGACAAGACAGTGCGATTGCCGCGGTGGCTCGCGCCATCAGACGTTCCCGTGCTAGCATCAACGAAGAAAAGAGACCAATTGGCTCCTTCCTCTTTATCGGTCCAACTGGTGTTGGCAAAACTGAGCTGGCTAAAGCGCTCGCTCGTTTCCTCTTTGATGATGAAAACTCCCTTATTCGCTTAGATATGAGTGAATATATGGAAAAACATTCCGCCGCCAAGCTCATAGGCTCCCCTCCTGGTTATATTGGCTACGATGAGGGCGGACAACTCACTGAACGTGTTCGTCGCCATCCATACAGTGTCATCTTACTTGATGAAATTGAAAAGGCGCACCCCGATATGTTCAATATGCTTCTGCAGATCCTTGATGATGGTCGTCTCACTGACTCCAAGGGGCGCACAGTGAACTTCAAGAATACTGTCATCATCATGACTTCCAATCTTGGTAATGAAGTTATCAAGCAATACTCCATCGGCTTCGGCGGTGAGAGTGAACAGATAAAAAAGGATGATGCTCGCTCCAAGGAAATGAGTGAGAAGGTTGATAAGATTTTGAAGGAACACTTCAAACTCGAATTCTTAAACCGTATTGATGAAATCGTACTCTTCAAGAGTCTCGCTCCCGCCGACCTTGAAAAGATTGTTTCACTTGAACTGGAAAAGGTAGAAAAACGCTTAAACGCCAAAAACATCACCTTGCGCATTGGCGCTAAGGTAAAGAAAGTATTAGCTGAGAAAGGGTACGATAACACCTATGGTGCTCGTCCGCTGAAGAGAATAATTCAAAACCTCATTCTTGATGAACTCGCTCTGCGCATCATCGAAAACAAGGTACAAGAAGGAGACAAAGTTGTTATCGATGTCAGCGGCAAGGATGTAATTACTGTTGATCGCGCGACTACGAAAGCCAGAAAGTAAAATGATTATAAAAAGCCACCAATAATTTGGTGGCTTTTTGTTTAACTACTGTCGATTATTAGCAAACTATATTATCAAGTGACCTTTTGCTTGGTTTCCTCGTTAAAATATATTATAATGAAGAGGCTTTTTGATATTTTAAGATTAACCTATCCCTATGTTTAAATCATTCGGTTTAGCAGCGCTGGCTGCTATCATCATCTTTTCTATACCATTTGCGGGCGCTCGTGCCCAAACCATTGATCCAAACTTCAACCCCAACTTAATCATCAGTGATGATGATCTTATGAACACCGATAGCATGACCTTGGAACAAATTCAATCCTTTTTACAGAGCAAGAATAGTTATCTCGCGACTTATACAACAGTAAATGCTCACGGCACCCTGAAGACTGCAGCTGAAATCATCTATGACGCTGCTAAGAACAACTTCGATTGCGCTGGCGCAAACCTCTCCGATGCTCCCACCGAAGCCGAGAAACAACTAAAGTGCCGACGCATCACCACTATCAGCCCTAAATTTTTACTCGTACTTCTACAAAAAGAATCCAGCGTTGTTGAAGAGGCAAGTCCAGCCCAGGCACGTCTCGACTGGGCTACCGGCTACGGCTGTCCTGATGGCTGGACCTGTAATCCCTATTACAAGGGCTTCGGTAAACAGGTTAACAGTGCTTCTTTGCAGTTTCTTGCCTACATGAACGAACAGCACCGTTATAGCTACAAAGCGGGTCAGACATACACCTTCAGCAACCCCTATGGCACGATTTCCAACGAAACAATGGTTGTCACTCCTCAGAATAAGGCAACGGCCGCCCTATACAACTACACGCCCCACGTCTTTAATGGCAACTACAATGTATATCGCCTATACGAACGCTATTTCCCCAAACGCTCATCTCGCTATGCTGATGGCTCACTTTTGCAAGCGAAAGGCGAGGTCGGTGTCTGGCTCATACAGAATGGAATGAAGAGGCCTTTCACCAGCAAGAGCGCCCTTGTATCCAGATATAGCCTTGATAAGATAATATCTGTTGATAAGGTTGAGCTGGAGGGATATGAAAAAGGACAACCAATCAGTCTTCCTAATTATTCCATTGTCCGCGCCCCCGATGCCGCTCTCTACTTAATCGTTGGCGATGAAAAGCGTAAATTTGAAAATCTTGATGCCTTTAAAAAATTCGGCTTCAATCCTGAAGAAATTATCCCCGCCACCGCTCAAGATTTAACCTATTATCGTGATGGCGCCATCCTTAAAGCCACCTCCGTCTATCCAACCGGCGCCCTCCTGCGCGACCCTGACAGCGGTGGCGTCTATTTCGCCCAAGACGGTATAAAGGCCCCGATTATTGATAAGGTGCTATTAAGCACCAAGTTCGAAGGTAAAACAATTCTGAAACCAACCGCAGCAGAGCTTGCCCAGTACACAAAAGTCTCACCCGTATTATTCGATGATGGCGAACTACTTAAATCGCCCAACGCCCCTGCTGTGTA
>PHAH01000043.1 GCA_002841655.1 Candidatus Falkowbacteria bacterium HGW-Falkowbacteria-2 | reverse complement strand
CAATTTCTGCACATACGAATTGGCACAGATGATGTGCTTGGCCCGGCGCAATATTAATTTAGCAATGAATCTTTTTCGCTTGCCCCGCAAAGCAAAGGTTAGGTCCATGCCGTGTAAAACAACGGCATAATTGAGTCTAGTAAATAGACTAGCAATTAAAGCAGCGGTTCCCAATGGCAAAATCTGTCCAACGAAGGTGAGCTCATAGTGTCTAGACCTGAACATGACCGAAATGGCTCTCAGCCAACCAAACCGGCCAGCACCGACAAGCTCATTCTTACTATTATCAATCACTGTCCATTCGTCTCCCTGCGGCCACGCCGAAAGCAGATTTTCATAATAGCTGGCAACACCGCCAACTTGTGGTGGATATTCAAGAGTTGTGAGTAAATATTTCATATTAAGCTCGTTTAAATGATGACAGAATGCTTAATAAATCAGCTTTCTTTATGCCACCGACCGCAAACAAAGCTAAAGCATAAGTGATAGCGCCTAAGATGACGGCTGCAAAGACGTGTATATATTTTCCACCCCAGTAAACAACCAGTCCCATGAGCGCTGCTGCCATTAATGCTTTAAGGAGCACCTGTAAGTTTTTTTTCGCACTATATTTCACAATTCCCTTGGCGCCAATGATACCAAGAGTAAGCATTAAGGCATTGCTAACTAAAACGGTGATACTCGCGCCGACCGCTTGATACCTTGGTATTAAAATGAAGTTTAAGATAACGCTTAATGTCAAAACGATGCCCATATTGGCTGTATTTCGTTGTTGTCGATCACAAGCGTTGAGCAAGGAGCCGACCGGAAAATTCAAGAAAATGAAAAAGAGAGCGAGTATCGAAATACGCAGCGGCCAAACGGCTTCTTCACCCGCCTTAAAGAGAGGTACAATTTTATCAGCCAGAAAGAATATGCCAAAAATAATTGGCAAAGAGATAATGATTAGATAATTAAGGGCCCGTTCAAGTGTCACCTTCAACTGATCGCGATTACTCTGCCAATAGGCACTCATTGCCGGATAGAGTGAAGCGGTAAAGGCCATTGGTAAAAACTGCAAGGCAAAAATCAACTTAAATGCAATTTGATAAATACCAACCTGCCCGAAGCCAGTAATAAAGCCCAGAATTAAAGAGTCAAGATAAGTATATAGTCGTTGGAAAACATTATAGAGGGCAAAGGGCCAACTAATGGTAAATACCTTGCGGATGCGCTCCTTGTCCCAGCGCGGTCTAATTGAAAGTTTTAATCTCTGCCTAACAATAAATCCAGAGAAGAGAAAATTAAAAGCGCTTGCAAAAGCCACGGCGCCAAGCAAGGCGGGCAGTGGCCAACCTAACTGCAAAACAATTAGCCCTCCGCCTAAAACAATTAATTGAAAGATGACTGAAGCCACGCTTTCATATTTGAGATTATGGAAACCACGAGCAACTGCAAAAAAAGTGCTCGTAAATGAATCGAGCACCATCGATAAGGAGGAAACAGCAATTAAGACTGCTAAATTATAATCGTAAACGAAATAGGCGACAATTAAAGCAACCAAGAATGTTCCCGCCGCCAACCACAGTTTTACCGCAAGAACACTGGCTAGCCATTCTGAGGCCCTCTCTTGAGCCTTAGCGACCTCTCTGGTTAAAGCATTAGTGAAGCCTAAATCTATGAAAATAGAGAAGATGGTTGTGAAGGCAATAGCAGTATAATATTGCCCTAATGCCTCCAACCCGAGGAAACGGGCTAAAATGACGAAATATGAAAAAGAGATTACCTTTTGGATAATCAAAGCAAGGGTCAAATAGGATGTATTTTTCGCAATATTAGCGACTTTAATCATAGTAACAGGATGTTCCCCCAAATAATATGATACTAGTATAACAGGTCTTGCTTAATTTTTAAAGTTATGATATTATCGTAATACCAAAGAAAAAAACATATTTCTTTTTTTTGTGCCTTTACGGGAAAGAGAGGTTTTTTCCTAATTTAATTTTATATGAAACAAGACATCCACCCAAAATATCACACCGATTGCCAGGTTATCTGCGTCTGTGGAAACACCTTTGCCACCGGATCTACCGTTCCGGAAATCAAAGTCGAACTTTGTTCTGCTTGTCACCCGTTCTATACTGGTAAGCAGAAATTAGTCGATACCGCGCGCCGTGTTGAGAAATTTGGAGCTAAGGTAGCTCTAAAAGATTCTATTTCTGCTGGCGTTAAAGGTAAAAAGGTGAAAAAGGCCGCTCGCGCAGAAGCTAAGGCTTCAAAGGAAGTGGTTGTGAAAACAAAAGACATCAAGAAGATTTCACAAGTCACCCTCGGCAAAAAGTAAATACTCAAAATTTTAAATAATTAGCTCTTAATTATCAGGCTTAATATTAAGCGGAAATAATTTCACAGGAGCTAATTATTTTTTATCCTTCATATGCACGAAGATATCAAGACAAAATTTGCGGAAATCGAAGCTCGATTATCCGACCCAGAGCTCCAAAAGGATTCTAAGGAGTTGATTAAGGTATCTCAGGCTCACGCCGCCATGAAGAATCTAGTGCAACTTATTGCCACCGAAGAACGTCTAATATCTGAAATTGAAGGTAGTCGCACTTTAATTGCCCAAGAGACTGACCCAGAAATGAAAACAATGGCGGAAGAGGAATTATCTTCGCTAGAAGCGCAATTAGAAAAGATCAAGGAAGAAATTGAAGATGAAAAGCATCCCCAGGGTCCAAATGATCATAAGAATGCGATTATTGAAATCCGAGCTGGCACCGGTGGCGATGAAGCCGCTATATTTGCCGGAGACCTATTCCGCATGTATGTTCGCTACTGCGAACGTCGTGGTTGGAAGACAGAAATGATTGACTCCAGTTCAGTCAGCACTGGTGGCTTAAAGGAAGTAATTTTCACAGTCAAAGGCCCCGGCGCTTTCGGTCAGTTGAAATATGAGGCAGGCACGCACCGCGTGCAGCGTGTTCCTGAAACTGAGAAGCAAGGACGCATCCACACCTCAACGGCAACTGCCGTTGTCTTACCCGAAGCCGAAGAAGTTGATGTTGAAATAAAAGCAGCCGATATTCGTGTCGACACCTTTTGCTCTAGCGGACCAGGCGGACAAAGCGTTAATACAACCTATTCCGCCATTCGTATTCTTCATCTGCCAACCGGACTGATTGTCAGCTGTCAGGATCAGAAATCTCAGCACCAGAATCGTGAAAAGGCGATGCAAGTACTTCGCTCCCGCTTATTAGCCAAACAGGAAGAAGAACGCTTAGCGGAAGAATCAAGCACTCGTAAAACCCAGGTTGGTGGCGGCGATAGAAGTGATAAGGTAAAAACATATAATTACCCTCAAGACCGGATGACCGACCATCGCGCCGGTCAGTCTTGGCACAATCTCAGTACCATCATGGATGGTGATATCGAAGAGGTAATAAAAGCTGTAAAAAAAGCTTTCCGCTCCTAATATGGAAAATGTCGCTTCATATCTTAAAGTTAATGGCGACTTCCCCCGTGAAACGTTGAGCCTTTTAGTATTTGTCTGTAAACGTGATGAAAGCTGGATTCTTGCTCATCCTGAATACAAACTTACCACCTTAGAGAAGAAACAACTTAACTCTTTGCTTAAGAGCTTACGGACTGGACAACCTTTGGCCTATCTCCGCGGATATCAAGATTTTCATAATTATCGTTTTGTAGTTTCTCCTTCTGTACTCATTCCTCGACCAGAAAGTGAAACCATCATTGAAGCAGGTCTCAATTTTGCCGCTACGCACGAGCCTGCATTTTTTGTTGATTTAGGAACTGGATCAGGCGCCTTAATTCTGACCCTGTCTAATGAGATAAAAAGGATCAACCCTAAGAAATATAAGAATAGTCACTTCCTTGCTGGCGATATTTCGGCACCGGCTTTAATAGTAGCTAAAAAGAATGCGAAAAAACTAGATTTTTCCGCAAAAGTCTCTTTTAAGCGTGGCAATCTAATACTTCCCTTCTTGGCAACATTAAAAAATGCCTCACGCCCGCTCTTTATCGCCGCCAATCTCCCCTACCTGACACCAACCGAAGCTAAAACGGAGACAAGCATCGCATATGAACCAAAATTAGCCTTAGTTGGAGGTCGCGATGGCTTAAGCCTATATCGTCAGCTACTAAAGCAAATGAGTGCTTTGAAAGCTCATCATTTCTATTTAATAATGGAGATTAACCCCCATCAGGAAGGCACGCTTCTTGCTGTTGCAAAGAGAGTCTTTCCTAAAGCTTCTATACAAAAAGTGCCCGACCTATCAGGCCGGACACGTTTTATTTCTATTGAAAATATTTAAGAATTAATTAACGCGAGTATTACCATCAGCCACTTCAATCCAGGTCATGCCTGGATTTAATTTTATCTCTTCGCCGTTTTCATAATAGAAGCGAGTACGATTCCGGCCACTCTTGCGCCAGGTACCATCAGAACAAACGCCATCCTGACAGATAGCGGCCTCACCAGTGCCAATGACGTCTAAGCGTAGACGCCCAGCGGCATCAAGGACGCGACTATCCACATTTTGAATAATTATATTCTTAGCCCTGATATCATCTTCACCATCCTTGCTTTCCTCACCATTAAAGAAGCGTTGATAATCGTTGTTTTCAGCATCATAGCGCCACATCGGCCGATAGCTGAGACTAAATTGCAGATTAATGTCAGCAGATGAGGTGGCATGGTCACCCTCTTCTTTGAACAACCAAGGTTCAGCACTCGTTTCCACTAAACCACGTCTGTCTAAGTATGAACGCCAGCTGTCGGCGCCAATCATTACATGGTGCGGCGCGGGACGACTCGCATTACGTTTAAAGTAGCTACCGTTAAAGAATTCGTTTAAGTCAAAGAGATTCGCTGCTCTAATCTGATCAAGGGCTTCCGGGCTACCGCCCACATGAATGTATAGTGCCCCGATTTCTTCAGCCCAGGAAACAAAGTATGGTCTCGCACTTCTAACCGGCCCAACCTCGCTGATATCAACGTCAGCCGGAAAAACTGCGAGGTACCGGGTAATGCCACCCTCTACCGGAGCCTCATAGACCAAGGAAGCCTTTGACAGGCCCGCCTGTGGGCGCGCCAGAATATCATTATCAATTACAACCGCCACCGGAAAAGCCAAGGCTTGAGTTGATGACACAGTGACCCCATCTAACCACCTGGGCTGACAGTCTGCGCAGACTTCTTCAGGAATGGGGACTTCTTCAACCGGAACTTCTACCACAGGAACCTCTTCTCGTCTTAACCAAGACAAGTCAGGCGCGAAGACAAATATATACAAACCGAGAGCGGAGATGAGTAATACAAAAAGGGAGGCGCCAATAAGCACCTTCCCTCTTTTATCTAGATCCAATGATTCTAAGAATTTTTGAATTTTGCCTTTATCCTCCATAGAAGCAAATCTTAAATTGTTATTTTGTTTCTGGAGTAGCTTCTTTAGATTCTTCAGCTGGGGCTCCTTCTACTGGAGCAGCCACTACTGGTTCATCTTCAACCTTCTTCGGTTCTTCAACTACACAAACAACATCGCTATCATCATGCTCGAGAGTGATGCCCTTTGGTAATTTTAGATCACTGATACGGATCATATCACCAAATTCATTCAAGTTGCTGATATCAACATCAATGTGGTCAACAAGGTCACCAGGCAAACATTCAGCTGCAACTTCATCCAAACTGGAGATAAAGACGCCACCAAGCTCTTTAACAGCCTTAGATTCACCGATGAATTCTAATGGGATCTCAGCCTTAACCTTTTCTTTCATATTGACCTGATAGAAGTCAACGTGAATAAGAGTGTTTTTCAAAACATCTCTCTGTACGGTTTTAACCAATACTGGGAACTCCTTATCCTCAAGCTGTAAAGTGATTAAGTTTGATTCACCGGCCTCTCCAAAAAGCTTGGCGAACTGATTCAGCTTCACCTTTAAAGAGCGGCTTTCGAGTCCGCGACCATATAAGATGCCAGCCAGGTCATCCTTGCTAAGCTTTTCATTTTTTGTGCGATTTTCCGCAGTTAATTTTAATTCCATACTTACATCTGGCTCGCCATAACTGAGACATGATCAGCAGAGCGGCGGCTAATAATTAATTTTTGATTTGATAATAATATTTTGAATGATGCCCACCAAAATGAATAAGGAGAAGATGGAGCTGCCTCCATAGCTTATAAAGGGCAATGATAAACCGACTACCGGCACAATACCGATATTCATACCAATATTAATAAACATTTGAATAAAAATCAAGCCCGCTGCCCCCAAAACAAAGTAAATACTGAAGTCATTTGGCGCCCTTTTGGCAGCAAGTAAGCAGCGAGAAAAGAATACGGCGAAGAAAAACAGTACCAGCGATACCCCCAAAAAGCCCAATTCTTCAGCAATAACAGCAAAAATGAAGTCATTTTGAGCCTCAGGAAGGAACTTCAATTGCGATTGTGACCCGAAGCCTACGCCTTTGCCATGCCAAGATCCAGACCCAACAGCAATAATCGCCTGAGACACATTATAGCCTTCAACTAAGGCATTATCGCCTGGATTGACAAGAGTCAGGATTCGTTGTTTCTGGTAGTCTTTAAAAAAGAAAGACCAAGCGACGACTGACAAAACCAGACTAACTCCGATGATGGTGATAAAGTATTTTTTGGGGAAGCCGGCCAGCGCGACAAGAATCAACCAAATCGCACCTAGCATTAAAGCAGATCCAAAATCAGGCTGCATTAAAACTAGGAACATGAGCAGTCCGGCACCAAAAAATGACGCGACAAAGTGACGCAACGTCTTCACCTTCGTTGCTAGTTCAGCAAAGTACCCGGCTAAGAAAATAAGCAAAATAACCTTAATTAATTCCACTGGCTGGATACCAAGACCACCAATATAAAACCAACCACGAGTACCGCGAATATTTGATCCGAAAAGAAGAACGGCCGTTAATAATCCTGCGCCAAAGAGATAAATATAACGACGTAAACTCTTCAAAAACCGATAATCAATCATGGCAAACACAAATAGCAGAAGAATGCCAATAGCAATGAAAATAATTTGCTTGTAGAAATTTAGTAAATTTAAGTCTCCTTGTCCTAAGGCGACACTATATATTTCCATCAAACCAAAAGCAGACAGTAGAATTACTGCTGCTAATAATAACCAATCAAAGTTCTTGAGATACAACTTAATCCGTGACCACATAGGCTACTTCACGCTTTCGCCACGATAAGGGAGAAAAACGTCATTATTTAGGATATTGATGTCAGCT
>PHAH01000042.1 GCA_002841655.1 Candidatus Falkowbacteria bacterium HGW-Falkowbacteria-2 | reverse complement strand
AATAATGTTCTTCTTCTTTATGTTTACCATCTTCGGCTCCGAAGAAGGTCTGATTAATTTATACTATAATCATTCAATAGATAAGGCTAACGCTGAGGCTATCTTGGAAATTACTCCAGAAAATGCTATAATAATGACCCAGTATCATGATAAGCAATTGTTTCCAGAACGGAAGGTGATTAATGCACTGCTCACAAATGACACTGTTAATGCCAGCGTCGGCAAAATTCTTGAGCATTATCCGGTATATTATTTTAACTTTGCTTTTCCTGAGAAAGATTTAGTTTATTTAAACGAAAGACGCCTGCCTAATTTCGGCTTTACCCTTGAACTCCTGACTAGACGCGGACGTTTCGGTCTGTATGAGTTAAAACCGATTGAAGAGGTGCCAGTAGAGTAAAACAAAACCTATGCAATATCATATTATTACAATCGGTTGCCAAATGAATAAGGCAGACAGCGAGCGCGTGGCTGCTTTTTTGGAATCACGTAATTATACTTACAAAAAGGATTGGCTTGGCGTTGACCTAGTGATTCTGACGACTTGTGGTATTCGTCAGTCGGCGGAAGATCGTGTCTATGGACTCGTGAATCAAATTCGTAAGAATAATCCGAAGGCCGCGGTTGTTATTACCGGCTGTCTAGCCAAGCGCGAGGACGTGATGCGACGCCTGAAGGGTCGCGTTGATTTGTTTATGCCGATTAACGAATTGCCGAACATTTTTGCTTTACTTAAAGATTGCCGCCAGGATGGAACCCTAAGCTCAGAAGAGGTACGCGCACTCAGTGGTGAAAAATATTTAACTATAACCCCTCGCTACGAAAGTGATTTCAGTGCCTTTGTGCCGATTGGCAACGGCTGTAATAATTTTTGTTCATATTGCGTCGTGCCCTATGCCCGCGGTCGCGAAGTATATCGCCCGGCAACCGACATTGTTAATGAGGTAAAGGCTTTAGTAAAGCGTGGCTGCAAAGAGATTACGCTCATCGCTCAAAACGTAAATAGCTACAAGAGCGCTCGCACTGATTTCCCGAAATTGCTTAGTCGTCTAAGTGCAATTGAAGGTCAGTTTTGGATTCGTTTCTCTTCCAGTCACCCAAAAGATTTGTCCGATGAATTAATTAAGGTCATCTCTTCTTCTGAGAAGATTTGTAATCACTTACACGTGGCTGTCCAGTCCGGAGACGATGAGATTCTGGAAGCGATGAATCGCAAATATACAGCTGCTCACTTTGTTTCTTTAATTAACAAAATTAGAAAGGCAAAGCCAGGAATCGCTATTACCACCGACGCCATCGTTGGTTTCCCGGGGGAGACTCATAAGCAATTTCTTAAAACCGCGAAACTCTTCCGCGACCTTAAGTTTGATATGGCCTATACTGCTCGGTACAGTCCGCGACCAGGAACAGTTTCCTGGAAAATGAAGGACAATGTTAGCCGTGAAGATAAACGAACGCGTGAAGAAACTTTGACGGCCATTCTAGCGAAGACCGGACTTGCGGCAAACAAAGCCTATTTAAAAAAAGAGATTACTGTTCTGGCTGAAGGGAAGAATCGCAAAGGAAACTACTATGGAAAGACTTCAAGCTTCAAGACTGTGATCTTTCAGGCCCCAGCCGAAATGAGGGCCGAAGAAGTGGTCGGAAATTTTGTACAGGTCAAAATAAAACAGGTTCATGACTTCGGTTTAGAAGGAGAATATGTCAAAAAAAGAAATTAAACAATCAAATAAACCGCTAGTTTTAGTCATTCTGGGCCCAACGGCTTCAGGGAAGACGTCTTTAGGCGTTGAATTGGCCAAAATACGTCAGGGCGAAATTATCTCTGCCGACAGTCGCCAGGTGTATAAAGGAATGGACATAGGTACCGGCAAGGATTTATCGGAATATGGTGATAATGTAAAATATCATCTAATTGATATTGTGAAGCCAAGTGAAGAATTTAATCTGGCTAAGTATCAACGATTAGCTGACGAGGCAATTAAGGATGTACTCTCCCGAAAGCATTTACCTATTATCGTCGGTGGCTCCGGACTATATCTACAGGCGATTGTCGATAATTACGCCCTGAGCGAAGCGAAGCCTAATTTAGAAAGACGCATTGAGCTTGAGGCTTTAGGCAGAGAAGAGCTTTTTTTGCGTTTAGAAAAATTGAAACCGGACTTTGCTGGAAAGTTGAATAACAGTGAGAAAAATAATGCGCGTCGCCTGGCTCGTTATATTGAAATTTTCGAATATGAAGGCGCGGCTGTCGATGAGAAAAAAGAATCGCCTTATGATTTTCTTGTACTTGGTTTAGAGATATCAGATGAGAAAATGAGAGAAAGGATACATGCTCGTATCATCAAGCGCTTAGATAATGAAGATATGGTGGGGGAGGTGCGGCGTCTCAATGATGAGGGCGTTGATTGGAAGCGACTTATTTCTTTTGGCTTGGAGTATAAATTCATTTCCTATTATCTTTTAGAGAAGCTGGAGTATGATGAAATGATTGAAAAGCTCACTGACGCCTCCTATCGCTTTGCTAAGCGTCAGAAGACCTGGTTCAAGCGTTGGGAAAAACAGGGAAGGAAGATACACTGGATAAAGGATGTGAGCGAGGCGGAGGATTTGATAGGAAAGAATACATATTAATCTTACAAACAAAAAACGACCCTCAGTGGGTCGTTTTTGATAAATTCTATTCAAGCAACATCTTCTCTAACATTGGTCTTACCTTTTCGGGATTAGCTTTGCCCTTGGTTTCGGCCATGACTTTACCGACAAAGAATTGAATTAATGGGAATTTCCCTTTCCGGTATTCATTAGCCTGCTGAGGATTGGCGCTGATCACACTTCTAATTGCGCCCTCAAGTTCTTCGTCACCATCAAGCTGTTCCAGCCCAAGTTTTTCCATGATATCAGTGGGGTCGCCACCTTCCCAGTACATTATTTCTAATATCCTCTGGCCGGCATTGGAGTTAATTTTATTCTGCCAAATAAGAGCCATTAGCTCGGCGAAGTTTTCCGCAGTCATTTTGAGTTTACCCGCATCCCTCTTGTCAGTGTTGAGATTCTTCAATAATTCGCCGGTCACCCAGTTAGCCGCCATTTGCGCGGCATTCTTGTCCTGTCTCTCGAAGTCATCGCCGTTTGCTTCAATCCAAGCACCCATTTCAGAAACAACGTTTTCAAAGAATGATGATAGTTCTTTGTTGTTGGCAATTGTTTCGGCGCTTTCTAGTTTTAATCCATATTGATGCATAAACCGTTTGGCTTTTGCGGCCGGCAATTCGACGAGCTGATGTTTTAATTCCTCAAGCCAGGCTTGGTTGATTTTAATTGGAGGAATATCCGGTTCTGGGAAATAGCGGTAGTCGGCGGCGGTTTCCTTAACTCTCTGGGCAACGGTTGCATTTTTCTTTTCATCCCAACCTCTGGTTTCAGGTAAAATCTCCTCCTTGTCATTTAGTGCTTTTTCTTGGCGAGAGATTTCATAGTTAATCGCTTTCTCGACCGCGCGGAAAGAGTTGAGATTTTTGACCTCAACTTTAGCGTTCAATGCTTTTTTGCCGGTTGGCAGGATGCGACCATCTTCATATTTCCAGGCGCCTTTAGTCTGCAGGCTGATGTTGGCCTCGCAACGCATTTCACCTTTTTCCATCTCAGCGTTACTGACTTTAAGGAAGCGGAGGATGCGTTGATATGCCTGACAGAAGCGTTTGGCCTCTTCAGCGCTAGCAATCACTGGCTCAGTGACTAGTTCTACGAGAGGGGTGCCGGCACGGTTGAAGTCAATGAGGGTATCGTTGCTACCAGGGCGGTGGAAGGATTTTCCGGTATCTTCTTCTAAATGAATACGGGTGACATCAATTTCTCGTTCGCCAATATCAAGTTTGCCATTAACGCAGAAGGGCTGATCGTATTGGGATATTTGATAGCCCTTGGGTAGGTCAGGATAGAAATAGTTTTTTCGGTCAAATTTGGAGTCGCGATTAATATCGCAATCTAAAGCTAAGCCCAGAAGCAGGGTCCAATCAATGGCTTGCTTATTGGGAACCGGCAGGGTGCCGGGATGGCCCAGGCATATAGGGCAGACGAGCGTGTTTGGTGCCTTGCCTTCACTGTCGTTATTGCAGGGGCAAAACATTTTGCTCTTAGTTTTTAGTTCGGCATGGATTTCCAGGCCGATGATGACATCATATTTCATATATCTATATTTTAACGGAAAAAGCGTTTAGTGGAAAGGATTACCAAAAAAGCCCCTTAAGGGCTCTTTTTTAGTTTAATCCAGTGCTGCCGAAGCCATTTTCGCCCCGACCTTCGCCTACGTCAATTGGACCCTCTTCAACAGTCGGGGTTTCAACCTTCTGGATGAGCAGCTGGGCGATCTTTTGACCAGCTTGAACGTGATATATATCTTCGCTTAAATTCTTGAACACCACTTTTATCTCCCCGCGATAGCTGGCGTCAATGACGCCGCCCATGGTTTTGAAGCCTTGATTAGCGAGACCACTTTTATCCCAAATAAGACCAACATAGCCTTCGGGGATGCTGAAGCGCAGTCCGGTGGCAATCGCATCCTGGCCATATGGTGGAATGGAACAATCTTCACAAGCGAACAAGTCTAAGCCAGCGTCACTGGCGTGTGCACGGACAGGCAGTTTGGCCTCCGGACGGAGACGCTCGAAGCGGATGGAACTCATTTTCAAATTCGGTTGTGGTTGAGTTGGTTCAGATTGTGGTGGATAGTATGCCTGGCTGGGAGCTTCAGGGATATTTTTTGTTTCATTGTTCTCATCTTCAGGATGAGCGGGAATACCACGAAGGGAGTTATCGGTATTGGAGTTAATTGGAGCTTTCTGTTCTGGGTTTATGGTCATGGAAGCACGCGGTGCATTCATTAGTTCTGGCAGATTAGGGGTGACACGGCCTTTCTTCACTAAAATATCACTCACCGCCTGAAAATCTGGTGATTTTTTGATACCGCCAATACTCAGAATACGGTTAGCATAGAGCCAGACAAGATAATGGATATCTTCACGACTCATTACTTCGTTATTCCGTGTGCATTTAATCAAACGGAAGTCAGGCATGGTCTGAGCAATTTCTAGGTATACCTGTTCGGCCTTTTTCAGGTGATCAATGTTGTCTTCATGAATATCTTTAGTCTTGCCTTTCCAATCCTCACGGCCACGATCCTTGGCCATTTGTTGCGCGACCTCGGCTTCGACATGGAGAATGAGGTAGAGGTCGGGTTTAGGGATGTTGAAAATCTTGTATTCGATTTCACTGAGCCAGTTAAAGAATAGTTTGCGCTCCAGGGCGTTTGGGATCTTGCCGCCTTGGTGAGCAAAGCTGGCGGAAACATAGCGGTTGCAGACTACAACTTTGCCTTGTTTAAGCCATTCTCTGATTTGAAAGCTGGCATCAAAGCGGTCGGTGGCGTAGAGCAGTGAAGCGGCATATGGGTTAACATCGTCAGCCCCTCCGTATTTGCCAGATAGGTATTCTTCTACCATGCCAGCGGACTTGGTGTTGTATTGAGGAAAATCAGCAATTTGAACGTCATAGCCTTCGGCTTGTAGTTTTCCAACTAAAAGCTGCAGCTGAGTGGTTTTGCCACTGCCATCGGTGCCGTCAATTACGATGAATTTTCCCAAGTATTCTGACATAGTGTATTGCTTTTAGACAAGAAAAGAGCGCCCGGCTTGTGAGCCTTGCACTCCTCCTTTTGCTGTTTCAACTTAATATTGTATCTTAGCGATTATTTTGTCAATCTGATCGTATAAATCTTGTTGAGTTCCGTCGTTGTTTAGGTGAAACGTGGCCGCTGCCATTGTTTCCGGGATTTGCTGCTCAGACTCGCGCTGACTATCTTCAATGAATTGTTCAAAAGTTTTTTCGGCGTCGCCGGCATTTTCATTTCTTAGCTTCATGCGCTCATATCTGGTTTCGGCTGAAGCGTCAATGCTGATGAGGTGAAAGCCAGGAAGGTCTTTCAAGCAGACAATGTCATCAAGACGACGAACTCCATCCACTACAACTATATCTTTATCGCTATTTTTTACATCCTCAGCGATAACCTTCGCCAAGATATCACCGCCAAAGCGCGTGCGCAGATCAAGGGACAGGTTTTGCATGTTTTCTCTTGAAACTGGGAGATACAGGCGGTTTAGAACATCACGCAAGGAGGTTGAGAACTTAGTGTTGTCAGCTTTATATTTTTCAGTGATATAACGCTGACAAACAGCTTTACCACTAGCAAGTTTTCCGACAAATCCGAGGACTAATTTGGGCATATTAGGAAGGGTATATTATCTTATATCTTAGCATTAAAGTATTTTCGTTTAACAAGCGGTGTTCTTGAAGTTCTAAATCAGCATCAATGTCTTCAGAAAAAAGAGAAATACCACTGCCAAATATTTTTGGTTCAACCGTCAGGATAATCTCAGAAATCAGTTTCTTTTTCAAAAAAAGAGTGTTAAGTCCGGCTCCGCCACCGAGAAGCGCTTTCTTGTAGCCCAGATTACCAAGTTCATCTAATACTAATTCTGGTTCACCACTTACCCATTTCAGCAAACCTCCTATCTCCTCGCCGCCTTCGTGAGAAAAAACAACATTCAAGCGCCCAGGAAGAGGTTTCGGAAATGTTTTGAAGGTGTTTTCACCCATCATAATAACACCAAATTCCTTGGACGTTTCGACAAAGAGTTTTTTATCTTCTTTACTTGTCCAATTGGCAAACTGGTTCTTATCCTTGGCAATTTTACCATCAACAGTTATTGCCATGAGTAGGGTGACAGGAATCATAGTTTAAATGGCGATAGGAGCCTTTATTCCCGGTAATGGGTCATAGCCCTCTAGCTGAAAATCTTCAAATTTAAAATCGAAAATATCTTTTACCTCTGGGTTGATAATCATCTTCGGTAATTGTCTGGGTTCACGGGAAAGTTGTTCTGCGACCTGTTCACGGTGGTTGTTGTAAATGTGTAAATCGCCAAAGGTGTGAACAAATTCTCCAAGCTTTTTGCCGGTTACTTGTGCCACCATCATAGTGAGCAGAGCGTAAGAGGCAATGTTGAATGGTACGCCGAGAAAAATATCAGCGCTTCGCTGGTAGAGCTGGCATGATAACCTTCCCTCTGCAACATAGAACTGGAAGAGAATATGGCAGGGAGGCAGGGCCATCTTATCCAGCTCACCTACATTCCAGGTATTAACGATATGCCTGCGTGAATCCGGCGATTTCCTGACCGACTCTATAACATTTAACAGCTGGTCTGTTTTCTTTCCTCTTTCAGAAGGCCATGAACGCCACTGGTAACCGTAAACCGGACCCAGGTTGCCATCC
>PHAH01000041.1 GCA_002841655.1 Candidatus Falkowbacteria bacterium HGW-Falkowbacteria-2 | reverse complement strand
AATCATTACCATAGAGAGTTCGAGCTTGTGCTTCATTTCTTATTTTTTTCAGGACACCGCCTGGTTCAATCACGTAAACAGCTGGGTCGGTGGTAATTTTTGCTAGATATGTACCTGGCCTGATAGTGATATTCCCACCTAAGGGATACTTTGATAATTCTGACTGCTTAATTACCTCAACCCCTTCAAAGTTTTGATACCACGAAAAAAAGACTGTTTCGTTTGGGAAAACATATCTCTTTAAGTCGCTACCAAGATAATATACTGCAGGGTTGTTATCGCTTTTAATTAATGTTTCGGCGCTAACAGCTTGTGCTTTGTTGCTGCTGTAGACCAGAGAGAAAAGTATTAACAGTGATAGGGTTATACTAAACCGACGTTTAAAGACTATTTCCATATATTAATTATTTTCAGTTAATTGTTATTATTGCTTTAAAGAACTGTTCACGCTTCATTCGACCGTACGAATTACTCGATCAACTAGAGAATCTAAATCGAAATCAGCTCTTTCTCTAGAACAAGCCGTGGCTTCCTCAGCTCCGTAGTTTGAACATTGAGGATAGCGTATTGAGAAGCTAGCTGTAATCAAGCGATCTCCTGTTAGTGTGGCGTAGTCATAACTATTATATGTACTTCCGGCGGCGCCTTCGCCGCGTGTACGGATGCAATACTCACGACCATTTATCGTCGTATTCCGCACCAGCTCGCCACTAATTGTATCAGTTTCATTAACAGCGCACGCGAAATCAGTGTCAGTCTCAATTTTCATTAGAGGTGGCCAGACTTGAGTTGAAATGTATTTCGTGCCGAGAGAGGCGGGATATCTAAACCTGACACCAGATTGATTAGCACTCAGCCAGTTATCAGAAGCATCATAAGGCGCTAGTGAGGCTGATGAAATTACCCATCGGTCTTCAATCTTAATTAACGTTAAGGCGATTCCACGTCGAGACTCACCTTCGCTGCCGGTTGAGCCACTAGCGACCTCAACAATATCAGCATCAACACGATAACGATCAGCTGCTTGTCGTTGCAGTGAACGAATCTCAATCCGATCAGGAATTGGGGTTGAGACTAATCGCCCCGGAGCAAGTTCAGGACGTGCCTGCCATTCTGATAGTAATTCGGTCGTTACTAAATCGCGGAAGTTGTCTCGTATTTCGCTATTAACATTTGGCGATAACAGCGAGACATTTTTTAACCTCTCACCCAAGGTTAATACCGTTTCTCTGACTGCCTGCTCCTCTCTTTCGCGTTCCGCTGCCTCATCTTCACCATTGTCTTCATTATCTACTACGTTTCCATTATCATTTTGATTCCCAGGCTGATTATTGCTTATGGGTTCAAATGGACGATAAAACCAGATGACAACTAACCCAATGACGACGACCACCGCCACAGCAATGAATATATTTCTTGTATCATTAGACAAATTATTATTGGCCATATTTTTAGTTAAATTCCGTGGCCTATCACGGAAATATTTGAAAAAAGGTGCGTATATTATAGCAGGAAAATTGATTTCATTCAATCTTTACTTGAGGGCAAAAATCGTGTACAATATGTCAATGAATTACAAAATATTACGTCTCACAATCTTAAGTGCTATTCTCCTGCCGGTTGTTGTCTTTGCTGCTCACTACGCTGGAGAAAGAAATGGATTTATACTACTGCAAGTAGAGGATAACGGAGAGGCTTGGTATGTATATCCGGAAAACGCAAACAGATATTACCTCGGAAGACCAAATGATGCCTTCGCTGTAATGCGGAGCTTATCGCTCGGAGCCAAACATGACTTAATTGCAAACACTGATGTTTTTCCGGAGAGATTAAGTGGAATGATATTGCTTGATGTCGAACGCAATGGTGAAGCTTATTACATCTATCCAAAGGATCGGAAGAAATACTACCTCGGAAGACCAGCTGACGCCTTTCGCATTATGCGCGAACTCGGGCAAGGCATTGCCAATTCAGGTTTAGTGAATATTCCTGTTGGATCTATTAACCACATCTCTCCGCCAGCACCACCAACCGTCGCTAGATCCATCCTACAAGTCGTCCCCTTCACTTCTCAGGCTCCCCTGGGTAATTGGGCAGACCAACGGCAACAGGACGGCTGTGAAGAGGCCTCAGTTCTGATGGCGGTTAAATGGGCAAGAGGTGAGTCACTAACTACCGACGAAGCCTTGCGCGAGATTCTAGGCGCTTCTGATTATATCGAAGAAAAATATGGTGAGTATCGTGACATCTCGGTAACTGATACACTCAATTGGATAATGAAGGATTATTTCAACTACAATAAGGCGGTCGTCAAGGAAGATATTACCCTGCAACAGCTTATCGATGAATTACAAAAAGGCAATGTCATTGTTGCGCCGATGAACGGACAAACTCTCCATAACCCCAATTTTACCCCTCCAGGACCCCCAAATCACATGCTGGTAATTATCGGCTACGATGCTGATAGAAAAGTGTTTATCACAAATGATCCGGGCACCCGTTTAGGTAAATCATATGAATATCCACTTGAAGTGATCTACGACGCTATCAGGGTATACCCAACCGGGTATCACAAACTAATCGAAAGAATTGAAAAAGATGTCATTATAGTTTCCAAGTAAATAATAGTAACAAAAAGGAAGCCCAATGGGCTTCTTTTTTAATACTTAAATTATCTTGAGTCTATCTTAGAGTCCAGCCACCATCAACGATAATAGTTTGTCCGGTGATATATGATGCTTTTTCGCTTGCCAGGAAGAGGGCTGCTTGAGCGATATCATCACCAGTGCCCATGCGTCCCAGGGGTATGGCCGCCACTGTTTGCTCCTTCATCTTCTCATCGAGTCCAGTGGTGGCGCCTGGTGTTTCTATTGAACCAGGAGCAATGGCATTAACGGTGATATGTCGATTTGCAATTTCAAGTGCTACGGCTCGGGTGAGGCCAGACATTCCGCTTTTTGAAGAGCAATAGTGTACTAAACCGGCAAAACCAATAACTGATGCGATTGAAGAGATATTAATTATGCGACCTCCCGCCGACATCATCTTGGCAGCGGCCTGAGAACAGAGGAAGGCGCTCTTTAGATTAACATCTAATACTTGATCCCATTCTTCTTCGGTCATCTCAGCAAATGGTCGAAATGGAAATATCCCAGCATTATTGACGATAATATCGAGACCGCCGAACTCTTCGATGGTTTCACCAATCATCTTATCTATTTCCGTTTTAACCGAAGCGTCACATTTAACAGCTATAGCAGAACCACCTTTTTCCTTGATTTCAGCTACTACTTCATCGCAAGCCGCCTTATTGAGATCACTCACAACTACACGGCAATTCTCCGCCGCAAAAGCAACCGCAATCGCCTTGCCAATACCTTGCCCGGCGCCCGTAATTACTGCGACTTTATTCTTTAGTGACATAGATAAAATGTTAATACTAAGTTACGTTATTATACCACTAATATACATATAAAAACAGCCCCTAGCGGGCTGTTTTACAGTTATTTGATATTCTTCTTCAAACGTTTTTGAGCCTTAGCCTCAAGCATAACACGCTTGATTTCGAGTCTCTTCTTGGTCTTGGGCGATTTAGATTTCTTCCCTTTACCGACGCCAGTTGATCTTTTAGCCATAAAATTGATTAATAAATAATATTAATCGTAACGCAAATGCCGAAGAAAAGCAATAGAATTAACCAATGGCTTATTCAGATGGCTTTCTTAGACCACTTTTCTTCCCTGAATAATGCGAACCAGCACCAGAATGATGGCCGCGACCAAGAGAATGTGTATAAAACCGCTTATGGTATATGAGGTGAGAAGACCTAATAACCATAGAACGATTAAGACGACAGCAATTGTTACCAACATATGTTTATAGTTAAATATACGTTAATAAGTCTGTAAAGGAACGATTATTATAGCATAAATTCGTGCCTTTTGCAATCCTAAATGAATTAGACTAATTAAAAAAGAGGCAGTGTTTGCCTCTGTTTCTTAATGAATACTAAATAGATACAATCTTTTGTGAAAGCCGCCATCTTCCTTCTCGAGCAATTTTTTTTGAGCTTCAAGTGCAACTCGATCAATATTGTAAACCAAGATAATATTATCAATGATATTATTGATAACGGTTATCAAGTTTTCCAAATCCGGCACCGAATAACTTAGAGGCTCAGCTTCACGTGATCTCTGTACTAACATCTTTAGTAAACTGCGTTTGCTGCTTTCAGAGATAGTAAAATTTCTAATAGGCACAGATTCAAGATTAAGTTTGAAGGCAGTAACAATGCTTTCAACCACCTGAAGGACGTCGCACAGTTCCTTTTTAAGGTCCGTTAGAGTTCCCCCGGCACAAAGCGCCTCATTCGACTCCTCAACCAGTTTGCGGAGGAGTTCTTGAAGATACTTCTCTTCAGTAAGTATTTTTAGCTCTGGATTTAAACCTTTAGATTTAAGTTTATCCCCTATATAATCACGTACTAATTTGTTGTAACTTTCCATCTCCTTGCTGTTTAGGTTTAAAATACTTAAATTGTTTCTTTAATTTTGGTTTCGCGTTTTCACTCTTTTGTGATTCGAGACGATTTAATACCTCTGAGCTATCGAACTCGAGGTCTTTGGTCCGAGCATTCCATAAAGCGATAATTTCATCATGCTTATCATCTACATCTATACGCATAATAAGAAAAGCAACTTTATCCAGATCTTTGTCTTGCGCCAGGTTTAGAAGGTCGATGATGCATTCGTGCGTACGCTTTTTTTGTTTCATTTTCTCCTTGCTTTTTGGTTTATTTTTAGGTTTTAAAGGTCAAAATAAAAATGTTGTGTATTCATCTACAAAACTATCAATTATATTAAATTTTGTCAAAACTTAACTTAACTTGCAGCTGATCGGAGAATTTTCTTCTTCTTTAATAATTTTTTAACCTCCCTACTAACGAGTGAGCGTGGCTCTTCCCTTTCTTTCTTGTCTTGAATTAATTTAAGTAAATCAAATTCATGGCTGTCGACGAAATTTCCCTCAAGTTCCATCACTACTTTATCTGCCAAAGGGTTCGTCAATGACTTTCTAACATCATTTTTCATATAGTCAGGGGTAAATAGGTAAATCTCATCGGGGGCATGCTTAATGTCCTGGGCAATAACCATTTCTCTCAGCTTCGACAAAAATTTGTTCAATAAATATCCCTTCTTGGGCTCATAAACGCTGCCACTAGCAATAAAAGCTTGATTTCCTCTCTGTTTAAAGTGTCCCTCGCGATCACTATATTCACTTTCCGGGTTCGGGAGACTCATTTCTTCAAGTACCATAATTTCTTTATTGAGAGCTAGATATATTTTGGCTGATTGCATACCGGTAACAACTAGCAAGGCTGGTTTGCCTTCAAACTGGGGCAATTCTTGTTTAATTGTCATATATTTAATTCTTATTATTTAAGACTTATTTTCTGCTAAATCTTTTAGGAGCATCAGTGCTTCTGGCCATTTTTCATCCATCTCATCAGCCCAATCTTTGGGCACATCAATATCAATATGAACAATTGTGTCGCCGTCCTTATCTTCAAGTTTGTAGGTTTCTAGTGCTACGTCATTTTGAGGCCAAGGGTCTTCCTTATCATCTCTTATCTCCCCCATGTGTTGCACGATGATGTATTCCGGCTTCTTACTTTCACGGACAAGCCCATACATACCTATAATCGAACCGTCTGTACCTGGGGCAAGAAATTTCATCTTGCTTCCTGTCGCCCAATTCCCTTCATAGTATGTTCCTTCAGTAAAAGCTGACGCCCAAAGTCTGTAGGTCTCCTCGGAAAGCATTGTATCCCAGACCTTTTCTCGTGGCGCCTTGATGTGAGCCATGTAGTGTTTCTTTTCCATATGGTTATTATTAATATTTAAATACTCTTTGTAGTAATACGTAATATTCCTGTTTTCCTTGCTATAATCACATATATTAGTCAAGCAAAAACCACCTTGACAGGTGGTTTTTCGCTTTATAGGCCCTTTCTAATGATGTCTTTATTTATCTTAATTGATTGTTTAATTAAATCATTATTGCGGTCATCAGCGGAATGGTGTGGCTTTGAAACATATTTGGATATCGGCTTAAGCGTTTCCTTCCATTCAATCTCTTTGCGGTATGCCTTAATATTGTTCCTGATTCTTTTGATAAGCTTAGGGTTCTTATATAAAGCCAGAATGTTGTCGGACCAAGATTTAGGGTCGCCTGTTTTCGCCACAAGCCCGAGACTATATTGGGATATAATTGGCGCAAAAGCCTCACAGTCATTTAGGAGGGTTGGCAGTCCAGCCCAGAAGTGATCATATATTCTAGTTTTGAAGAATAGATTTGCCTCAGGGATGTTTGGAGAGGAAACAACCCCGACATTACTTTCAAGCAAAAAGTCTGCTCGCTCGTTATATGGCACCCAAGAGTCCACAAAAAATATCGTCTTATCCTTAAGTTTAAGTTTAGTCGCCAGATTTAAACATTCTTTGGCCGCCTGAGATATTTCGACTCCCTTCTTCGGATGTTTAAAGCCTTGGAAAACCAACTTAATCTTTTTTCCTTTAAGATAATTCATCGCTTGCACCAAGGTGGCACCATCATTCCAGTTCCAAATTCCGCCATTCCAGATTAGAATAAAATCATCTTTATTTATTCCCTCAATGACACCGCGATAGAGATTATTCTTCTTCTTCACGGGCTGCTTAGTATCTATGCCAAAAGGAGCGGCTTCAATTAAACGACTAAGACTGCGGTCGGATAAGTAATTTTTCAGGTTTAATCTACCCAGACTGATTAAAGATCCTTTAACAAGCCGCGCGATACCCTCGTCCCGGCAAAATATCTTATCAGAAAGTAATAAGGACAGATTATATGAAGCAGTGATATAGCGATGAAGCCTTTCTTGCTTACTCATGTCACTAAAATCTTTAAACTCCAGTGATCCTATCGGAGCAATACTCCAAAGATAGGTTAAAATGATTTTTTTCTTTTCATGAGCATACAGCATTGGTGAAATTGGTGGATAGGCACCAAAGACGACTACAGATGAATCATTAATCAAAGCTTTATTCCCTTTTTCACTATAAAGCGCAAACTTTATTTGTTTCTCAGCAGTATCTGGTAACTCGGGCACGACTATCGTCACTCGATAACCTTTTTGTATTAAAATGTCAGCAATTTTTTTGTAAATCACTGCTGTTCCGACAAGATTTTTGTCGACATTAACAAGACCTGAGAATATTGTTGCGTATTTCATAGATTTATACATCAGTTCTGCCAAAGCCCAATGTTATAATTTCCGGTCAATGCGTTGCCGTAAAAGTCATAGGTCTCACCCACATTAACACCGGACCCAATTGCCGGTGAGCCATAT
>PHAH01000040.1 GCA_002841655.1 Candidatus Falkowbacteria bacterium HGW-Falkowbacteria-2 | reverse complement strand
ATATGCTTTTTATGATTTGTGGATAAAGGTTATTTTCTCTTAGCACGGCGCTTGATAATCAATTTAGTAGAAGAGCGCTTGCGGCGAGTTTTGACACCTAGAGCTGGCTTGCCCCAAGGAGTCTTCGGATGACGGAGACCGATGGACTGGTTACCTTCACCACCACCATGGGGGTGATCAACCGGATTCATAGCGCTACCGCGGACGGTTGGGCGGATGCCCATGTGACGGCTGCGGCCAGCCTTACCTAAGGTGATATGACGTTTATCAGCGTTACTTGCCTGGCCAACAGTACACATACACTCCTTCTTTACTAAACGGATTTCTCCGCTTGGCATTTTGATTTGAGCATACTTCCCTTCGACACCCATGACGAAGACGGCATTACCCGCTCCGCGAGCGACTTTCGCGCCACGACCTGGTTCCAGTTCGAGGCAGTTAATCGCTACACCAGCTGGAATAAATTCTACTGGCATGCAGTTGCCGATTTTGATTTCGACAAGGTTCTTTGAGCTCATGATTTTCTCACCAACCGGTAAGTTAGCAGGAGCAACGATATATCTCTTTTCACCATCAGCATAGTTTAATAAAGCGATACGTGTTCCACGATTTGGATCATATTCGATAGCAGCTACAGTTGCTGGAATATCGAACTTATCACGCTTGAAATCAACGATGCGGATAAATCTTTTTTCTCCGCCACCGCGATGACGCACGGTAATCTTACCTTGGCTATTGCGTCCGCTTGTCTTCTTCTTAATGACGATCAAGCTCTTTTCCGGAGTGTGCTTAGTGATATCAGCAAAATCATCAAAAGTTGCATGACGGCGTCCGGGAGTATTCGCTTGTACTTTTTTGATACCCATATGTGGTCAGTTACTTGATTAGATAAAAATTATACGCCTTCGTAAATCTTGATGCTGTCGCCCTTTTTCAAGGTAACAATCGCCTTCTTCCAGTCCTTTCTCTGACCGCGGATGCGGCCGCGAGTGACGGCTTTGCCCTTCATGGCGATAATATTGACGCTTGTCGGGATAACACCATAGATAGCTTGGACAGCTTTTGCGACTTCGATTTTATTGGCATTAGCCGTGATGATAAAAGCATACTTATTTAACGCACCGAGCTCAGTCGCTTTTTCAGTGATGAGTGGTTTAGCTAAAACGCGGTAAGCTCCTTCATAGCGGGTAGACGGGGCGGATTTCTTCTTGCTTGAAGTTTTCTTTACTGTATCACCAGCATACAATTCCTGCATACTCTGTTCGCCCGCTACCTCTGGGGCTTTCTTCACTTCTTTGGTTTCCGCGGCCGAACTCACAGCCTTCTTGGCTGTTGTTTTTTTCGCGCTAGGTTGTTTTGCTCCAAATAAAGCCATATATTTATTTCAAGATTCAAGATTCAAAATTAGATGATTGATTATTTCTTGCTGTATTGCTTTTCGAGTGAAGTAATCCCCTCTTCAGTCATTAATACTTGGCGGGAGGTGATTAAATCAACGATGTTGATATTTTCAGGATTGATGATAGTGACACCCTTTAGGTTGCGACCAGAATATCTAGCCTTCTCATCCTTCTCACCATTGATGATGAGCAGTGAGCGGCGGTCAGCTGGTAACACTTCCTTTTCGAAGGCGGTTAACATCGCGTTAAACTGTTTAGTTTTAAATTCTTCCATCTTCAGGGTATCAATAATAACGAGGCTGGACTGTGCAATTTTATCGGATAAACACATCATGATTGCCTTTTGGCGCATCTTCTTATTCATCTTCATGCTGAAGTTGCGATCCTTAGTTGGACCAAAGGTGACACCACCGCCAACCCATAAAGGTGAACGGCTTGAGCCCACACGAGCACGGCCAGTTCCCTTCTGTTTCCAAGGCTTCTTACCTCCTCCACGAACCTCACTGCGGTCCTTAGTGTGAGCTAAGACCTGGCGTTCATTGGCCTGCTGAGTGATGACTGCCTGATGCAAAAGATCAGCATTAGCTTTCACGCCAAAAATTTTAGCGGATAACTCAAGATCCTTGATAGGAGCAGCACTCTGATTATAAACTTTTACTTTGATAGACATATGATTAAACCGGACTTATCTTAATTTGATTAAGCGGCCTGAGCCTCTTCTTTTTTTTCTTCAGCAACTACTTCCTCTTTAACCTCAACAGTTTCTTCCTTAGCTTCAGCAGTTTCTACCGGAGCTTCTTCAGTGACAACAGCTTCTTCCTTTACTTCTTCTGCCACAACCTCTTCGGCGACAACTTCTTCGACAACTGGAGCGATGTTAACTGCTAATTCGCCCTGTCCTTTGATTAGGAGGAGACCTTCAGCAGCTCCCGGAAGGGCGCCCTTGATATATATAATGTTCTTTTCTAAATCGACAGAAGCAATTTCAAGATTGGTAACGGTAACGCGTTCATTGCCCATGCGTCCGCCCATGCGCATACCCTTGAAGATATGAGCTGGACCTTTAGCACCAACGGAACCAGGCATACGAAGCTGATCCTTGTTACCGTGACTCTTACGTCCACCGGCAAAGTGATAGCGCTTGACGACACCCTGGAAACCGCGACCCTTAGAAGTACCAGTCACAGCGACGATGTCACCAGCGGCAAAAGTACCAGCAGTGACCTTGTCGCCAACATTGACGGCGAGATCGCCTTCAGTGCGGAACTCACGGACATGCATCGGAGCAACTCCGGCCTTTTTGAAGTGGCCGAGCTGGGGTTTCTTGATATTCTTTTCTTTACGGATGCCGTATGCAAGCTGTAGGGCTGAGTATTTATCAGTAGCGGTAGTCTTAACCTGAGTAACAACGCAAGGACCAGCCTGAACTGGAGTAACAGCCCAAACCTTGTCATTTGCCCAAACCTGGGTCATCGGCATTTTTTTTCCTAAAATGAATTTCATATGTGTTTAAAACAAAAAACTGGTAAATATACCAGCTTAAAAACAAAACCTAAAAATTGCGCACTCCTCCTGCTTTCAATTTTTACTTGTTTTCTTGCTGTATTTCTCCTGTAGCCACTTATTCACCGACTAGCACTTTCTGCGGTAATTTTACCACAGAGTTACTAGCCAACTCTTAAGTTGCCTTTAATCAATATTTGATTGTATCTTACTGCATTTTAATCTCTACGTCAACCCCTGCTGGAAGATTCAAATTTGTTAAATCTTCGATGGTTTTGCCGCTTGGATCAATGATGTCGATAATACGCTTATGTATGCGCATTTCGTATTGGTCACGAGCATCTTTGTGAACGAAAGTTGACCGGTTAACGGTATACTTGCGCTTCTCAGTCGGTAATGGAATCGGACCGAAAAAACTGGCATCACTGCGTTCAATCGTATCAACGATAGTCTTGGTGGACTGATCAATAATCTTGTGATCAAATGCTTTGATCTTAATACGGATTCTCTGCTTGTAATCCTTTTCCTCTTTCTTGGGTTCTGACATAGAAGAATGTACGTTTATATTTCTAAGTAAGTTGATAAATTAACACTATCAGTCTGCCCTGCGAACAGAGCAGACCTAAGTATCGACTTATTATTTGATAATCTTCACAACTGCACCAGCACCAACGGTGCGGCCACCTTCGCGGATAGCGAAGCGTTGTTTTTCTTCCAAAGCAACTGGAGCGATTAACTTAACGGTGATGGTGACGGTATCGCCAGGCATAACCATTTCGGTTCCCGCTGGTAATTCAACTTCACCAGTAACGTCTGTAGTTCTGATGTAGAACTGTGGCTTATAACCCTTGAAGAAAGGTTTGTGGCGTCCACCTTCTTCCTTCGACAAGACGTAGATCTGAGCTTCAAATTCAGTGTGAGGAGTCACGCTGCCTGGCTTACATAAAACCTGACCGCGTTCCAACTCATTCTTCTTAGTACCGCGGAGCAATAAACCGGCATTGTCACCAGCCTCACCACGATCCAAAGACTTGTTAAACATTTCGACACCAGTGATGGTAGTCTTCTTTGTTTCCATGAGACCAACGATTTCGACTTCTTCACCAACCTTGATGACACCGCGATCGATGCGACCAGTGGCCACAGTACCGCGACCTTCAATGGAGAAAATATCTTCAATCGGCATCAAGAAAGGTAAGTCAACATTACGTTCTGGTTGTGGGATGTATTCATCGAGCTGTTTCATGAGCTCCATGATTGGCTCTGCATCAGGACCAGTTGGGTTTTCTAAAGCTTTCAAAGCACTACCGCGGATAATTGGAGTTGTTTCACCTGGGAATTCATACTTCTTAAGTAAGTCGCGGATTTCCTCTTCGACGAGGTCGATTAACTCCTTATCCTCAACCATATCGCACTTGTTTAAGAAAACAACGATATAAGGCACACCAACCTGTCTTGCTAACACAATGTGTTCGCGAGTTTGAGGCATAGGGCCGTCAGTTGCGGAAACTACTAACACTGCACCGTCCATTTGAGCAGCACCGGTGATCATGTTCTTCACATAATCAGCGTGGCCAGGACAATCGACGTGAGCGTAGTGACGTTTATCAGATTCATATTCGACGTGAGCGGTTGCGATAGTAATACCGCGTTCGCGTTCTTCAGGAGCAGCGTCAATTTCGCCAACACCTTTCTTAGAAGCGTTCATGCCACGTGCACCAAATACAGCCAGCATAGCAGCTGTTAAAGTGGTCTTCCCGTGATCAACGTGTCCAATTGTACCAACGTTGACATGGGGCTTTGTTCTTTCAAATTTTTCAGCCATGGTTTTATACTTACGGCCCCCAAAGGGGTTTCTTTCCTATTAGAGGAAACCAGCCGTGAAAATTAGTTAATATTTAAATTAATTACTGCTATTTTCTGCCTTGCCCTTAACTTGCGGTGGAATGTTCCAATTCTTGCGAGACTTGCTTTCTTCCGCTAAGAACTGAGAATTTTCATCATTTTTCCAGTCTGAGATTTCGCGATTAATTTTATCAGCTAAATCTCCATCTGTCAAACCGGGCTGATACACTGCTTCTTTTTTATCCAATATTTCAGGAGAAATCAGTTCTTCGTAGCGGTCCAGGTCGACAATGGCGAAAGAGTCCTCAGGGGTCTCAGCGTCAAAAAAAATGATGGGGTTATTAGATTTTCTCGCTAATTTTAAGGCCTTTTTTAATTGCTCGCGCATAGGGTTAAAATGATTAACCTCCTTTTTCTTGTTTTCGCCACTTAAACCGTGAGGATAGAAAGCAAATCTCGATTAATCTCCTCTACTACTGGCACTAATTTAAGCTTTTCTTCATCATTCAGTTCACTATAGGACTGCAAATTGTCGGGTAAAGCCTTTGCGACCTTCTCACTTAATCGGTGTAACTTATCTATAGTCTCAGGTGTGAAATTATGGCTGTAATCAGGATCACTTAAGATGGTGACGATATTAGAGGCTTGGCTCAAGACATTTAGCCCTAAACGGTTGCTCTCATAATACGCGGCCACATCCTCCTCCATTTCATACATATTAGCCCCTTCCCACTCACGTCTTAATGAGTGTTTTTCATGGAAGGTGTCGGTGAAAGTAGGGCTGCTCAGGAAATTATTGACTGCGACCACCGCGTTCTCAATTACTCCTTTAATAAGTTCATCATTTACTTTATTGAACTCCGGTCTCATCCTTACCTCTTCCACTTCCTTGCCCGACTCAACAATTTTAATCGGATTTCCACGTTCAGCACAAAAGTTTGTCATTATCCTTTCCTTCTCTGCTGCACTTCGCTCTTTCTGCTCGACCTCCAAATCGTCTTCACGTGGTCGCATTTGATTAGCGAGGGCACCGATTTCCATTCTCATATCTTTTTACTTAGCGGTTTTCTCTTTAATGGTTTCGAGCACGTTTCTTGGTACTTCACTATAGTGCGAGAATTCCATCGTATAGTTTGCTCTTCCCTGTGACATAGAGCGCAAAGAAGTCGCATAGCCAAACATTTCAGCTAACGGCACCTTCGCTTTAATCGCTTTAATCTTAAGCGGGCGATCAATCATCTCTTCAATCTGTCCTCTCTTTGAGTTCAAATCACCGATGATGTTACCCATATAGTCTTCAGGAGTAGTAACTTCAACTTTCATGATTGGTTCAAGCAATATAGGTTTAGCTTTCTGACAAGCGTCTTTAAAGGCGAAGATAGCGGCCATTTTAAAGGCGATTTCAGAGGAGTCAACTTCATGGTAACTACCGTAGTAGACCGCAACTTTGACATCAACCATCGGGAAGCCAGCAACAACACCAGAGAGCAAACCTTCTTTAACACCCTTTTCAATCGCTGGAATATATTCTTTCGGAATGACACCACCTTTGACTTCATCAAGGAATTGATAGCCCTGACCTTCACCGGCCGGTTCAACACGGAGCATACAATGTCCATATTGACCGCGTCCACCAGACTGCTTAGCATACTTATGTTCAGCTTCAGCGGTCTGAGTAATGGTTTCGCGATAGGAAACCTGGGGCTTACCAACGTTGGCTTCAACACCGAATTCACGGCGCATACGATCAACGATGATATCGAGGTGTAGTTCACCCATACCGGAAATGAGAACCTGATTAGTTTCTTCGTCGGTCTCAACACGGAAGGTTGGATCTTCTTCAGCTAAACGAGCTAAAGCGACACCCATCTTTTCCTGGTCAACCTTAGTTTTAGGTTCAACCGCAATTTTGATAACTGGTTCAGGGAAAGTAATTGATTCAAGTAGCAACGGTGAGCTTTCATCACTTAAAGTATTACCAGTAGTCGTATTTTTTAAACCGATGACAGCGGCGATATCGCCAGCATATATTTCTTTAATTTCTTCGCGGTGATTGGCGTGCATACGGACTAAACGTCCGACGCGCTCCTTATTACCAGTGGAGGCATTGACGATATATGAACCTGATTTCAAGACACCCTGATATACGCGAACGAAACAAAGCTTACCGACGAAGGGATCGGTCGCGATTTTAAATGCTAGTCCGACAAAAGGGGCATCATCATCAGCTTTAATTGGAGTTTTCTTTTCAGGATCAGCAACGTCGGTGGCATCAACCTGAGGAACATCGAGAGGTGATGGCAAGAATTCATTAACGTAATCAAGCGCGAACTGAACACCAATGTTCTGTAAAGCGGTACCGCATAAAACTGGGTAAATAGCATTTTCAATCACACCCTTACGGATTGCTTTCTTCAGCTCTTCAACGCTAATCTCTTCTCCGCCTAAATACTTCTCCATGGTGGCTTCATCGCATTCAACCGCTTTTTCAACAAGCTCAGCGCGAAACTTTTCAACCTTCTCAACCATATCCTCTGGCATTGGCACTTCAGTGATGTTTTCACCAAAATTGCCAACGAAGGTATAAGCTTTGCGATCAAGTAAATCGATAACACCGGTAAGATTATCTTCCGCCCCAA